>JAZJZG010000141.1:0-2566 GCA_040389995.1 Pseudomonadota bacterium
ACCCACAAGATTTACCAGTGAGTGCCGAACTGGACTCCATTGAACGGGATGTAGTACCGGCATGGCGTAGCGGCGTAAAATTAAGCTTTCCAGTACGTAGTGGCCGTGGTGCTTTGCTGAAAATCACACTAGATGATGGTGAACCAGCACCATCTGGCGCAACGGTGCAAATTGAAGGTGATAAGCAGGAATTCTACGTAGCACGCCGTGGCGAGGCGTTTGTAACGGGGCTGCAAACCAGCAACCATATACTATTGAACTGGAAAGAACAGCAATGTAAATTTGATATCACGCTACCGCCAGAAAAACCCGATGAAATTCCGCGATTAGGGCCGTTACTTTGTAAAGGAATTACACGATGAAATTAAATTTATTCAAGGTAATGACAGCACTAGTTTTGTTGCTATCTGCCCAATGTGCGCACGCAATAATTACCTGTACTATTACATCTACAGGATTTGCAACTGCCTACGCGCCTACTGGGGTTGTCCCCAACGCTACCCAAGGAACTTTTAACTTAACCTGCACCCGAGGCTTGATAATTGATGCAACTACTCTGAACTACAGCGTTGCTGTGGATAATGGCACTCATTCAACAGGCACTCAAAATCGTGCTCAATTAAATGGCTCCAATAGACTCAATTATGAAACCTACCAAAATAGTGGCTGTAACACGTTATGGGCATCTGGCACAGCCAACCGCATAACTGGCTCTATGACTTTGACTAACTTTGCACCCACTACCGTCACCATCAGTTACTGGGGCTGTATTACTGCAGCAAATCAAACCGTGAACGCCGGCACTTATACCGACACAATCAGCATGACAGCACGTGACACCTCACTTTTAGGCGGCACTGTTGCTACTAATACTTTCCCAGTGACTATCACCAACCCTGCAACATGTACCGTCACGAGTATAGATAATGTTGCATTCGGGACTTATGTTGCATTCAGGACTACGTCTCTGACGGCGCCAAACTCCAATATCGTGTTGAACTGCACGCCTAACCTACCGTATAGCTTAGCACTGGATGCGACCAGTGGCGTAGTGTCTGGCCTGAATTATTCTCTGACATTGAGCGCAAGTAGCAGTAGAGGTACAGGTCCTGGACAAACCCATACCATTAGCGGCACCATGCCCGCCAACCAAGCGGGCACCTGCGCCACCGGTAGCTGTACAGGCTCAGACCCACGCACTCTGACCATTACTTATTGAAACACTGCACGAAGCACTCTCTTGCGCAACAGATAATTAGCCAGCGCTTCCCCAATACCTACGTCTAGGTAGACAGATTAGTGCATAGGCTTTATCTGCGGTGCCTATAATAAAAGCTAGGACCCCAGTAAAACTGACTGCCCCAGCCCGGGTAGCCATAATAAGGGTAGTAGAAAGGGTCATTATAGTACGACCCACGAGATAGGTTGCGCTCTTGCTCTAGTTGTTTTTGTGCGATAGCTTTTGCTTGTTCACGCTTGTTAATTTCGTCTGCCACGGCGTTTTGTTTAGCCAGCTCATTACTTTGATGTATGTAATCCAGCACTTTAACATCTACACCCTGCTTGCTTAACGCCAGGGTTTGGCTGGGTGTTAACTCATAACGCGAATTACTGGCTTGAATACTGGCGATAATATTATCCGGTGTTTTACCTTGTTTGGTTTGCTCTACAATCGCCGCTAGGCTCATGGTGGCAACAGGCTGAGGCATGATTTTAGCCAATTCCTCTGGTGTGATTCGGTCAATTTTGACGGTCTTGGTCTCGTTGCCTGCACAGCCCGCAAGAAAAAAAAGGCTAACCACACCCAGTACCACTAACAATTTAATTTGCTTCATTTTAAATTCCTATTTGCTGATGCTGTTAAAAGCAAGCAAGGCAAATATGCCAGAACCAACTGTAATATTTGCGTATGATTAGCCTTTTATAAACGTCATCTTACCTGCCTTGCATTCAACCAATATGGTGTCTTTTGCCACAAAATTGCCGGCCAGAATCTCGCGCGCCAGCGGGTTTTCAATCTCACTTTGAATCGCGCGCTTCAATGGCCGCGCACCATATACGGCATCAAACCCTGCACTGGCGATCTCTGCGATTGCTGACTCAGTGATATTGAGCGTCATATCCATAGCTGCAAGACGTTTAGCCAAAAGCTGAATTTGAATATGTGCAATGGATTTCACCTGCGCTTCACCTAGGCTATGGAAAACGACCACTTCATCAATACGGTTGACGAACTCTGGGCGGAAATGTGTTTTCACTTCACCCATGACCGCCAGTTTCACCACCTGGTAATCTTGGTCGGCCATACTTTGTATCATCTGGCTACCCAAGTTAGAGGTCATGATAATCACCGTATTCTTAAAGTCCACCGTGCGGCCTTGACCATCGGTTAATCGGCCATCATCCAGCACTTGTAGCAATACATTGAATACGTCCGGATGCGCTTTTTCAACCTCATCGAGCAGAATCACTGAATAAGGTTTACGGCGTACCGCTTCCGTCAGCGTACCGCCCTCCTCGTAACCCACATAGCCTGGCGGCGCACCTATCATGCGCGCCACAGAAT
>JAZJZG010000141.1:2576-13121 GCA_040389995.1 Pseudomonadota bacterium
TCCATGAACTCGCTCATGTCGATGCGGATCAAATGATCCTCAGAATCAAACAAGAAGCCTGCTAATGCTTTACAGAGCTCGGTTTTGCCGACGCCAGTTGGGCCTAAGAATAAAAAGCTACCATAAGGGCGATTCGGATCGCTCAAACCAGAGCGTGAACGTCGAATCGCATCCGACACTAATCGCACCGCTTCATCTTGACCGACCACACGTTCATGCAGTTTAGTTTCCATAGTCAGCAGTTTTTCACGCTCACCCGTCATCATTTTAGAGACCGGAATGCCTGTCGCTCGGCTCACCACCTCGGCAATCTCATCTGCACCCACTTCTGTGCGCAGCATTCTGTTTTTTACAATATTCTTACTATCCAGCTTATCTTCGGCATGAGAAGCCTCTTTTAATTGTGCCTCCAGTTGCGGCAGTTTGCCATATTGCAGTTCCGACACCCGTTGCCATTCGCCTTTACGCGTCGCCTCTTCCATCTCAATTTTAATTTTTTCAATCGCTTCTTTAATATGACTGGCACCTTGCACCTGGGCTTTTTCAGATTTCCAGATTTCTTCTAGATCGGCATATTCTTTTTCAATCTTGGCGATCTCTTCTTCGATTAAAGCAAAGCGTTTTTTACTGCCCTCATCTTTTTCACGGCGTACCGCTTCACGCTCGATTTTGAGTTGAATAACGCGACGCTCAAGCTTATCAAGCACTTCAGGCTTGGAGTCAATCTCCATCTTGATACGCGAAGCCGCTTCATCGATCAAATCAATGGCTTTATCGGGTAAAAACCTGTCAGTGATATAACGATGGCTAAGCTCAGCCGCTGCAACAATCGCAGGGTCGGTAATCTCAACACCGTGGTGCAACTCATATTTTTCTTGCAAGCCACGTAGAATCGCAATCGTCGCTTCAACGGTAGGTTCATCCACCAATACTTTCTGGAATCTTCTTTCCAGTGCCGCATCTTTTTCGATATATTTACGGTATTCGTCCAGAGTAGTTGCGCCTACGCAGTGCAGTTCTCCACGCGCCAATGCGGGCTTCAACATATTGCCGGCATCCATCGCGCCCTCGGCTTTACCGGCACCGACCATAGTATGAATTTCATCAATAAATACGATAGTTTGGCCTTCGTCTTGCGCAAGTTCTTTCAGCACCGCTTTCAAGCGCTCTTCAAACTCTCCACGGTATTTGGCACCCGCCAATAAGGCCGCCATATCGAGCGACAAGACCTTTTTACCTTTGAGCGAATCCGGCACCTCTTCGTTGATAATACGCTGTGCCAAGCCTTCGACAATCGCAGTTTTACCCACGCCAGGCTCACCAATCAACACTGGGTTGTTTTTGGTACGGCGCATCAACACCTGAATCACACGGCGAATTTCATCGTCGCGCCCAATCACCGGGTCCAGCTTTCCTGACTTGGCTCGCTCGGTCAGGTCAACGGTGTATTTCTTAAGTGACTCACGGTTACTCTCACCTTCCTGGTCATTCACATGCTCGCTGCCACGCACGGCCATTACCGCCGCTTCTAGCGCAGTTTTAGTCAGGCCATGCTGTTTGAGAAATTTCCCTGTTTCACCTTTATCCTCAGCAAGTGCGAGCAAAAACATCTCGCTAGCAATATAGGCATCACCACGTTTTTGCGCGAGCTTATCCGTGACGTTGAGCAGGTTATTGAGGTCGCGCGAAATAGCGATCTCGCCATCTTGCGTGGAAGATTTCGGCAAGTTGGCAATAGCCGTATTTAAGCTGGTTTTAAGCGGTGCGAGATTTACTCCTGCACGGGCTAATAATGAAGACCCACCACCATTATCTTCTTGCAATAAAGCCAGCAGCAAGTGTTGCGGCTCTATCGCCGTGTTATCCGCGCCTACGGCAATACTTTGTGCATCACTTAATGCCTGCTGAAATTTAGTCGTAAGTTTGTCAAAACGCATTTTCGTATCCCTTTATATGTCTGGTTACACAGCTAGTGTATGCCACTAGCTAAGAACTTTGCTTGATTAATATCAAGGTGGGGCAAAGTTTACGATTTTCAATGTTGCCCATAAAATACAAAAGGACGCTAATTCAATGGCATCAGCTGATAGTCACCAACAGTATTCCAAGATAAATAGACCTGCTTACCTTTACTTAACAACTGCGGGTAATCTGCTTTCAATAAACTATTGGCTAGTACTTTTGCACTACTCCAGCTTTTGCCACCGTCATCTGAATACATGCCGACGATTTTGTAATTTTTAGCTTCAAGCTCACGCCACACCAACCACACATTTTCGCCCATACTTAACAGGCTTGGATGCCCAGCTTGGTTTGCATTGTTGCCAAATTTTTGGGCCGGTGATGATGTCCACGCGACGCCATCCATACGACTATAGTAAAGCCCAGGTTTAGTATCATTACCATCAAAATACGCCATGTGATAACCCCACCAATCCTTGCCTTCACCACCCGTCGCAATTGCCGGCCCCTGATGTGGACAGCCATCTATCTTCCAATGTCCGAAAGTAGCACGTTTTAACACTAGCGCCTGATTCGGCTTAGCAGGGATTTCGGCAATCATATGGTCGCGTTCACTACCGTCAAATACATGGCGCCACATGGCCACCACGCTACCATCGGGCTTGTTGGTTGTCACAATACGGCAGCACTCACAGCTGCTATCGGCCAGTTTTTGCTCAAGATTAAAAGTTGCACCTTTGTTAGTAGAAACCGCGTAATAAATCGCCGCGCCGTCATACGCTTTACCAGCAGCTTTAGTCGAGATTAAATCGCGCTTATCTACCCAAAGTACAGTAATGTTGCCATTAAGTGCAACATCAAGTGCATCAAATCGATGCGTAATTTCAGCGCGGTCTTGATGGACGATCAGCGGCTTTTCAAACGTCTTTCCACCATTGATAGAACGGGCAAACCAAATATAGCCGGTAAATGGCTTGGCTAGCATTTCCGTCCAGGTGAGGTAGATATTGCCTTCTGGACCAAACGCTATTTTTGGCCTTGCCTCACCCTCTGCTGCTATTTTTTGTGGTACGAGGTTAATCGGTAATGGTTTTGTAAAGGTTTTGCCGTTATCGCTACTTTTATCCACCTGTACAAAACCATCTTTCACACCCGCACGCCATAAATTACCAGCAGCATCGAACGCCACACTGATTGCCAAATTGCCAGTTTTAGTTTGTGTGTGCTCATGGCCTTCATGTGCAAACACATTAAACGCAGCAAAAAATACACTTAATGTAACTATAAAATTGCGCATTACCTTCACTCCCATCACATTCACCTATTAATCAAAAACCAGCAATCTAATCAGTAATCAAACTTCATTTGCAAATAACCTGTACGTTGCGGATATGGATGAAATACATAAGCTTTATAGTTATTCAAATTATCAACGCCCAAAGAAGCTGTCCAGTTTTTGGCAAATTTATAATTAGCTTTTACATCCATAATAAAAAACTTACTTGTTCCACCAAAGGCATCTGGATTCACATCGCTATTATCCAAAGTACTATATTGCCTTCCACTATAACGCGCCGCTACGCTGTAGGTAAGATTATTACCTTGGTGGTAAGTTGCTACCGCCTTATACATCTGCTGAGGAATGCGTACTGGCTTGTTTCCTTCTAACGATGGATTCGCGTCATTACGTAAAATCTTAGCCTGCGTGAAAGTCGCATTGGCTAATAAGTCCAGACCAGGAACAAGCACATCCTGCCACTCAGTGGATAGTTCAATTCCCTGGGTGCGTATATGGTCAATGTTTTGTACAAAGCTACAACCATTGGCAGAAGCACAAGTGCCAGTATCAAACGGAATCGTACTGCCCTGACCGAAAGTCTGTGACACTAAAGCATTAAACTTGCTTTCATGAAACAAACTGGCACGGACTAAACCATTGCCAAAACGTCTTTCAGCAGTAAGCTCGGCTGAAATGACTTCTTCTGGCTTTAAATCAGGGTTACTTTGCACTAAAGTAGTCCCATTTTGGAGCTGTTGATATAACTCGCTAACTGTCGGAAAACGATATGCCTGGCCTAATGCTGCTCTAAATCCCCAGGCTGGTTCTGGCTCAAAGCTTAATGATAGCTTGGGCGAAAACTTGTCATCTGACCTGTTCGAATAATTCGAAATATTTAGCACATTAGAAATAATGGCTTGGTTGCTACCATCACTCGCCTCCCAATGTTCTGCTCGCCCACCAAAGGTAACGGCCCATTTAGGGTCAAGCTGCCATTTATCTTGTGCATAAATTGCTTGTGTACTGGTTTCACCGCGTGATGTAGCGAATAAACTGCCTTTGTTAGCGGTAGACCAATCAGCCGTATTATTGGTATCACTACGCAATGTGTAGTGATCAATATGATAGCCAAAGTCTATGGTATGTTGCATGGCTAGATTATCTATAGGCCGTAAAGTGCCACGCGCATCAAACACTGTCCAGCCTGTGCCAGCCAAATCTGTTACCCGGCCAGTACGGTTTAAATAGGGACTTCCGTCTGCCGTCGTGCCAGTAGAAGGCGCGTTAGAACTACTATTGATATCCTTTTGATAATCATAATTAGATAAGGTGAGGCCCCAATCAAACAAGCCCTTAGTGTTACTTTTTAAATCTATCGCTTGCATGATATGCAGTGCTTCAGACTCTGATGGGCTCATGCCAGACACGTCATAACGCAAACCATTAAAACGTACACGGCCGTTGTAAACAGCATTACCCGCAGCATCTTTAATATAACTTTGTATATCCGTGCGACTATCTAAATCCCAAAGGCCAAGCGTATAGGTCGCTTTAATGCTGGGCGTAATATCGTAAGCGGCTTTGAAATTAACATTAGTTTGCTTGCTATGCTCCAGGCCTGTTGCACCAAAAATTACCCGGTCAGCATTTTGGTTGTTTTTATCCTGATATGCGCCTGTTACTATTGTGCCGCCTGCAAGACCTGAAGTGGATGTCAGCCGATTACTGAGCGGAAACTGCATAGGCTGGCTGGCATTTTCCAATCTATCCACCCCCAGCCTGAAACTTAAATCATTCACTTTATTGCCGATTGAGGCGGTTTCATGGTTGCCATTCAATGTCTTATCAGTGCCATACAACTCAAAATTTTGCATAAAAGCCTGCGCACTCGCATGCGCTTCAAACTTATCTGGCATACGAGTATTGATATTCACCACGCCACCAAATGAGTTGCCAGCATATAGGGCAGAAAATGGGCCATAGAGGATATTCACACTTTCAATATCTTCAGGGGACACCATCCCCCAGCGCGGAGGGAAGCTATATGAATTACCAAGCAGGTTTGAAAGTAAAACGCCATCGGCATATAGCATCGTTTGTGCGCTAGAGAGCGTGCCGGTAGTTCTAGTCGCGATAGGCCCATTACGGTCACCAATATAACGTTCGCGCACCTGAAAGCTCGGTAAATATTTCAGCGTTTGCTGTGAAGTCGTGGCGTTGACGCTATCTTGAATCTGCTGCTTGCTATAAGTTTCTACCGTGGCAGGATGTTTGGTGATACGGCTATCAATCGGCGCAGTCACGGTCACTTCGTCTAGGTGAATATCTTCGTTCTGTGCTGCTAAAGTAAGGTTTGAAAAACTAAATGCGAGCGCATTCAACACACATAAATAAATACGGGTATTCATATAAAAATCTCCAAAAATCATCGCACTCAAGTCAAACTCATTGACCTGAAAATCGAATGTTTAATATATAAAGTTAGGCTGTTAAATGCGCGAATTAGAACGCAGTGTTAATACCGAAAGCCACTGACCAATCTGCAGTCAGTTGTGCTCCATTTACATATTGATAGATGGGTTTTTGAAGAAAGCCATACACTTGTGTACCTGATGTAATACGGTAACTAAAGCCAGGGCTCAGGTTGATTGAATGGCCTCCGGAATCTGCCGGTTCCGCATTAGCACCACTGTCTTTAGCCTTATGTTGCAGATTAAGTTGCAACAACAGGCTTAAGTCTGGCGTTGCACTATAACTCATGCCCAAGTCAGCACTCAATTTCGTGCCAGGTTTAAAGTCATCTCGCTCATGTACACTCTGTTGCCACATGCCTTGCGCAAACCATGAGATATTGCCTGTGTGGTAATTATAATAAGCACCGAGTAAGGTATCCAGGCTGCCGCTACCTGGTTGTAAAGTACGCTCTGCCTCTTCTTCACCGTTGCTTTTATGAATACTGCCAGTAGGCAACTTCAGGCCGAAGCGCAAGCCGGCATTACTGTCTGCATCTGAATAAAAGCGATAACGTGCAATGGCTTGCACATCGCCTAATCCAGAGAAGTTCCATTTCTCAACTTCCGGATCTATGCCACCCGAGCCATTATCCGCATTAAAGATATGCGTGTGCGCACGACTTACCAGCGGCAGCTTGAAAGTGATGCCCCAAGTTGGGCTGATGTTCCAATCTAATGTAGTTAGCAGGTTACGATTGATAGTGCGCACTTCATCATGCTCATTGAGCACTCCGGCAGCATCAGCTTTATGCGTGCCCTGACGCAACTGGTCTAAATCAATATATTCTGCACGTACATCTAAACGTATCCCTGGTTGGCTGGCAATGCCTTGCACATCCCAATCGGTACTTAGATTACAAAAAGCACCACCACAACTGGCATGTGCTGAGTAACTCACTAAAGGCAAAGTAGTAAATAATAGGCTAGCTAGCAAGCCTGTTTTTTGCAAAGATTTCAACATGGTTGACTCCCCCGTTCATTCGACCACGACTTAGTCGTGGTAATAAAAATAGCTTTAACGCCTAAACTAACGGCGAAATAAGTGCTTAAAAGTATTTTATTTTCTTAGAGGGGTGGAGCGCGACTTGGGTGGTCGCTGAGGAGTAATGCAGTTAGAACAGGTGCTAGATAATGAGGTTGCAGGTAAAACTTACCTGTATCTAACAATGTGACACTTACATTATCCACTGCCGGGAAAGCAGCAGGTGTCGCATGATTTAAGCAAAAAGGGCAATGCTCAAAGTGCATTGCTGCTGGCATAGAGCTGGGCTTAGATGCTGGCGTTGCGCTAGAAGAGTGCGCGGAATCTTTACTATTTAGCGTAAACTCTGCTGCAATACGCTTAGTACCTTGCAAGGTACAAATCTCTTGCCAAACATTTTTAGGGCCAGTGTTGCTTGTAAAAGCATGTGAAAGTGTAGGCGCCAGCGCAGCAAACACCATCACCATTAAAATGGCTTTGCTTACAAATAATCGTAGACGCTTAGAAAACATAAGGCTTCATTATACGCAAACTTGCTGACTTTAAAAGCAGCTATGTTTAGCTATGTGTTTTCTCCAGTCTGACACAACATTCTCCTCGCGTTGCAACGCGGCTACTCTGATGTTGCTTAGGTTTTCGTTACTCGTTTACTGGTGGTTTCTTAAAACTATCAAATAACAATGTCGCGACACCAATACAGATCGCACTATCCGCCACATTAAACGCTGGCCAATATAAATCATGAATATGAAAAAACAGAAAATCCACCACATAACCCAATGTTAATCGGTCATACAGATTACCGACCGCACCGCCTAATATTAAGGCTAGGCCTAAACAGAAGACTTTCTCCTGGCGATGCTTATGCAGCAGGTAACTAATCACAATGATTGCCACCATTGAAACCACGCTAAAAAACACTTTTTGCCAACCACCCGCTTCTGCTAAAAAGCTAAAAGCCGCGCCTTCATTGTGATAACGCACCAAATCAAAGAAACTGGTGATAGTGATATGATCGCCAAATTGAAATGCGCCCTGAATTAAATGTTTGGTATAAAGATCCAGCGCAATCACAATAGCGCTCACAACTAGCCATTTACGCATACTTGCGTGCCTCACCTGTACCAAATAAATTTCTCACGCAGCGTCCGCAAATTTGCGGATGCAGTTCATCAACGCCAACATCTGCACGATAATGCCAGCAACGTTCGCATTTAGCGTGCGCACTCGGCAACACACTGATTTTCTGCTCGGCTTCTGTGGCGACTTTGTAAACCTTGGCGCTAGAAGTAATCATCACAAAACGCAAATCATCATCTAGACTATGCAGTGCCTCATAAATTGTTGCCGGCACATTAAAAGCCAGTTCTGCTTGTAATGACGACCCTACCTGCCCCGCGGCACGTAATACTTCAATCTCTTTAGCTGCTTGCCCGCGCATGGCGATGATGATTTCCCACGCATGCAATCTTTCTGCACTCAAACCATGCTTAGGCAACGCATACCAAACATCTTCAAACACGGTCTTATCAGCGTCTAAACCTAAAGTCTGCCAAATTTCATTCGCAGTAAAACTCAAGATTGGCGCCATCAAACGCATCATGGTGTGCGTAATATGATATAGCGCACTTTGTGCAGTCCGACGTGCATGCGAGTGTGCTCCAGAGGTGTAAAGCCTATCTTTAAGTATATCCAGATAAAAACCACCTAGATCTTCCGAGCAGAAGCTAACGAATTTTTGCACTGCCAGGTGGAATTCATAACGCTCGTAATCGGCTAATACTTCTGTTTGCAGCTTTTCCGTTAAATAGAGTGCGTATCTGTCGATTTCCAACCACTCTTTCACCGGTAATAAATCTTTGCTCGCATTAAAATCAGCAATATTCGCCAATAAAAACTTCATCGTATTACGAATACGGCGATAGCTTTCTGCCACACGTTTCAGAATTTCATCTGAAATCGTCAGTTCACCTGAGTAATCGGTAGAGGCTGTCCACAAACGCAGAATATCCGCGCCATAAGTATCCATCACCTTTTGCGGCGCTACCACGTTGCCCTTAGATTTACTCATTTTATGACCGGCACCATCCACCACAAAACCATGCGTGAGCAAAGCCTCATAAGGCGCACGACCATCAATCGCGCAACCTGTCAGTAAGCTAGACTGGAACCAGCCACGGTGCTGGTCTGAACCTTCCAAATACAAATCAGCCGGGAATTGCAATTCCGGACGGCGCTTTAACACAGCCGCATGCGTTGCCCCAGAATCAAACCAAACATCCAAGGTATAGGTGACTTTTTTGTAATCTGCGGCATTTTCAGGTGCATATTGCGCTAAAAACTCCGCACCATCTAAACTAAACCAAGCTTCAACACCTGTTTTTTCAACTAGCAATGCTGCCTTCTCCAGCAAATCAGTTGTTTGTGGATGCGGCTCGCCGGTTTCTTTATGCACAAAGAATGGCATCGGCACACCCCAGTTACGTTGCCGTGAAACACACCAGTCCGGGCGATTTTTAATCATCGCCTCTAAGCGTGCACGGCCCCAGGCTGGGAAAAATTCAGTTTCATCTACGGCCTTATTCGCATGTTCACGCAATTTTACGCCAGCAGCATCTTGTGCATTCATGCCGATAAACCACTGATGTGTAGCCAACTGCATCAATGGCGTTTTATGGCGCCAGCAGTGCGGGAAGCTATGATTTAACCTTGTGCTTGCGAGCAAATTACCAGTTTCTAGCATTTTAGCCAGAATCACTTTATTCGCTTCTTGGCGAGTTAATCCTCTAATCGCCTCAAATTCCACTAATTCACTATTAAAGAACTTACCGTCACCACCCATTAAAATACGCGGTTTTTCGTTAGGGAATTTGGCCTTCATCACCAGCCAGTCATCATTACCATGTGCCGCCGCAGTATGGACTAAGCCAGTACCGGCATCAGTGGTCACGTGGTCACCGCAAATGACCGGTACTTGGCGGTTGTCGAATGGATGCTGCAAAACAAGCATCTCTAAATCTGACCCTAGTGCGCTACCAAGAACGGTTACATCAGTCTCACCATAACGCGCTAACGTAGCTTGTGCTAAATCATGTGCCAAAATCAACACGCCTCGACCAGTTTTAATCAAATCATAGGTCAAGTCCGGGTTCACACTCACAGCCTGATTAGCAGGCAATGTCCAGGGTGTAGTGGTCCAGATGACCGCATACACGGCCTCATCAACACTAATACCAAACGCAGTACTTAATTTGTTTTTATCTACAACTTTAAAACCAACATCAATCGCTGGCGAGTTCACATCTTCATACTCAACCTCAGCCTCGGCCAAGGCCGAGCCACAATCCACGCACCAGTGCACAGGCTTACTACCTTGATACAGATAGCCATTTTTATAGATTTCACCCAAAGCACGCATGATGTCCGCTTCAGTTTTAAAATCCATCGTCAAATATGGATGCTCCCAATCGCCCAACACACCTAAGCGAATAAAGTCCTTCTTTTGGCGAGCGACTTGTTCCGCCGCATATTCACGACACAACTCGCGGAATTTAGCCGGATCGATATTTTTACCATGAGTTTTTTCAACGACCAGCTCAATCGGCAGGCCGTGACAATCCCAGCCTGGCACGTAAGGTGCATCAAAACCGCTCATGGTTTTAGATTTAACAATGATGTCTTTCAGGATTTTATTCACGGCATGGCCAATATGAATATCGCCATTGGCATACGGTGGGCCATCATGCAGAATAAACTTTTTTGCGCCTTTGCGTGACTGGCGAATGCGCTCATAGAGCTTTTTATCTTGC
>JAZJZG010000142.1:0-5654 GCA_040389995.1 Pseudomonadota bacterium
TTTGTAAAGTATATATTTTGGATTAATACGTTATATGAATTTGTAACTCAGGTTGTGTTCCTGCTGTTGTGGGTTCAAGCCCTATCAGTCACCCTATCAATTTCTCCTTAAGATTTAATCGTTTAGTTTTACTTTAAAATAAACTATTCGTATCAATATCGCTGTTTGTCCTTCTCTTGTCTTTGATAAATTAGCTTCAGATTAATTTGAGTTTTAAAAATTGATACCTACAAGCTTTCAAGCTATAGTAATATCGGTTTCGATAACAAATTAATGTAAAGGTCTTGTTGATGGTGGCTTTGCGACCCGTTTTAATGATTGTTGATGATGATCCTTTAATCACGGATACCTTACATTTTGTGTTGAGTAAGCATTTTGAAGTGTGCGTCGCTGAGTCGCATGCACAGTTAAAAAGTTTGTTGCGGCAATTAGATAGCCCGCCAGCCTTGGCACTAGTTGATTTAGGTTTACCACCCACGCCGCACACGCCGGAAGAGGGCTTTAAAGTCATTAGCGAGTTACTCGCGCATTCTCCCACCATTAAAATTCATGTGCTATCGGGGCAAAGTGATGACGTGAACGTTAAGCGTGCACTTAGTTTAGGCGCGGTAGATTTCATTGCTAAACCTTGTGACGTGGACAAGCTTAAAGACGTATTATTAAATGCGCTTAAAGTACAAAACGTAGAGCTTAATGAGGTTAAAGTTGAGCAGGAGCACGGAGGTTTATTGGGTGATAGCTTGCCTATGCAAGCATTGCGCATGCAAATCACACAGTTTGCAGACTCACCTTTTCCTGTGTTGATTGAAGGTGAATCCGGTAGCGGCAAAGAGCTGGTGGCGGGTAGTTTTCATTATGCGAGCAAGCGTTTATTGCATCCATATTTGTCGGTCAATTGTGCGGCTATTTCGCCGTTGTTGGCTGAGTCCATTTTATTCGGTCATGCCAAAGGTGCTTTTACTGGCGCTGTTGCCACACATGCAGGGTATTTCGAAGATGCGGGTGAAGGCACGTTATTCTTGGATGAAATCGGTGAGTTGCCTATAGAGTTGCAAGCTAAGTTGTTGCGCGTATTGGAAAATGGCGAATACCAGCGCATAGGCGAAACGCAAACGCGTAAAAGTCGTGCACGGATTGTGGCCGCGACCAATCGTGATTTGCGTGCTGAGGTGCGCACTGGTAAGTTTAGGTCTGATTTATATCATCGTTTGAGCGTGTTTGCCGTGCAGGTGCCGCCGCTGCGTGATTTGGGTGAAGATAAACATCTGTTGCGCAAGCATTTCATTGAGTTTTATTCCAAACAGATTGGGCAGGCACCGTTCGCGCTAGATGCATTTTCCGAAGTGAGCTGGTTGGATTATCACTTTCCAGGCAATGTGCGTGAGTTAAGGAATATTGTCATTCGCCTGATTGCAAAATATGCCGGTAAAACGTTAAAAGACAAAGAGTTGACCGCTGAGTTTGATTTGTCTGAACCAGAATCTTCGACTGAGCCATTGAACCTGAATGATGGGGCGGCAATGGCTACGCAAGCGCAACGTCATTTGCAGCGGCAAGCCAATGTAAGTTTAGATGCAGTGCTCAAGACTTGGGAGCGTGCTTACATTGAGGCCGCGATGAAAATTACGCATGGAAATCTAAGTCAGGCGGCTAAATTGCTTAGTGTGAATCGGACAACTTTGTATAGCCGCATGAGTACACAGGAAGAACACTAAAGTTATTGCTTGGCAAATCATTAGCCGATAAGTAGCTTACAGCTAGCCCATTAATAGTACAACTTTGATAACGGAACAACTTTGTATTATCCACATTTTGGCTTAAAAGAGCCGCCATTCAAAATCACCCCGAATACCGACTTTTTC
The DNA here is from genome assembly GCA_040389995.1 of Pseudomonadota bacterium. GTDB lineage: Bacteria > Pseudomonadota > Gammaproteobacteria > Burkholderiales > Methylophilaceae > Methylotenera. The sequence goes on from JAZJZG010000142.1 coordinate 1,863, forward strand.
TTCTCTGGAGGCAATCGCGGTGCAGTGCTAGACGCCTTGGTCTACGCTATTACCAATGGCGAGGGCATCATTAAAGTGGTGGGTGAGGTCGGCAGCGGTAAAACCATGTTATGCCGTATGCTGCAAACGATATTGCCGGAAAGAATAGAAAGTATTTACCTCGCTAACCCGAGTGTAGCGCCGGAAGATGTATTGCATGCGATTGCTTTTGAGTTACAGCTCAAGTTAGCTAAAAATGCAGATCGCTTAAAAGTGATGCAGCAATTGCAAGCGCACTTGTTAAGCCGGCATGCTGAAGGCCGGCAAGTGGTTATTTTTGTAGAAGAGGCACAAGGCATGCCGCTGGCGACACTAGAAGAAATCCGGCTGCTTTCAAATTTAGAAACCAAGCAAGATAAGCTGCTGCAAATCGTATTATTTGGCCAGCCTGAGCTGGATGTAAATCTGAATCAAACACATATTCGTCAGCTGCGTGAGCGTATTACGCACAGTTTTCATTTAGGGCCGCTACAAACAAAGGATGTGGGAGAGTATTTGATTTTTCGGCTGCGGGCGGCTGGCTATTTTGGCCCGCATTTATTTACTGATGCTGCGATTAAAAAGCTTGCAAATGCAGCAGAAGGCTTAGTACGACGTGTGAATATATTGGCCGATAAATGCTTATTGGCCGCCTTTGCCGAGAATGTATTTCAAGTGACGCCCAAGCATGTAAAGGCTGCGATTCAAGACAGTGAGTTTGGTGTTAAGGCTACAAATTATAAGCAATATTTTTTATTAGCGGCAGTATTGATTGGCTTATTGGTGGCTGTATTAGGGTATTTGGGGTGGCAAAGCCATCATCAGACCACGCCTACAGTATTGAATACTGCTACAGCCACAACTCCTCGTTCTGCAAGTGCTAGCGCGTCGGTAATGCCACTATCTAGTAATGTAGCCATAGCAGCACATCCCTCACAAGCCACTGATACTAAACAACTACTGATTGATAAGCGACTGGAAGTATCCAAAAACTGGTTGCTTAAAGAGCCTCCGACAACCGTTACGCTGCAAATAAAGTCATTGCCAAGTAAAAATATGCAAAAAGATGAGGCCTTAATCACTGAGGTTGATAGGCTGAGTCAGCAGTTAGAAATAGACAATATCTACCTGTATCGTAAACAGCAGAACGGTGAGCCGTATACGGTGATTTTGTATGGGTCATACGGCGGGCGTAGTGAAGCCTTGGCCGCGCTCAAAAATTTACCCAGTCAGATAAAAAATGATCGACCTTATTTACGTACATTGGCAGGTATTAATAAAGATATTGAACAAACACCGTAAAAATACGCTGTAACTTATTGTTGTACTTTAATTTTTTTGGATATTTCTTGCATTTTTTGCGTTAATATGCAAAATGTGTAAAAGAATATAAATTAAGCAATAAGCTGGGGATTGCTAGGCTATGGTGCAAAAGATAAAAATATTGCCGCTGTTGTGTATGGCGCTTGTGTTGGTTATTTCTGCTTGTGCACACGAGTCAGAAGTACAGCCATCAAAAGGTCATATTGACGGTCAAAACGCCGTAGTAAAACAAAATTCAGCAACATCTGGTCAACCAAACGTAACGAGCAGCATTCCCAAGCCAGTTACTAATAATATCTATTTACCTCCCCCGAAGCCTAAAGCCAAAGAGCAAACCTACAGCATAGTGGTGTATGACACGCCGGTAAAAGAGGTCTTGTTCGCCATTGCCCGTGATAGCAAACTTAATATCGATATTCATCCGTCTATTCAAGGTCGCGTTACTTTAAATGCCGTTGATCAAACTTTGCCGGCCATTTTAGAGCGGCTATCTAAACAGGTAGATTTAACTTATAAGATTCAAAATAATGTACTCAGCATCACGCCAGACCAGCCTGTGCTGCGTACTTACAAAGTAGATTACGTTAATATTTCACGCGACACTGCTGGTTTTATTGGCGCAGCTGCGGAGATTTCTAGTACCGGGCAAAGTGCTACAACTAGTGTGAGTGGCAGTTCAAGTACCACCAGTGCATCTGGTAACGGTGCAAATAACAGTTCGCGTACGTCAGTCACTAGTGAATCTAAAAGTCATTTTTGGGATACCCTGGAAAAGAATATTCGGGATATCTTGGCTGAAACTGATAAAGAAATCATTATCTCGCGTGCTGGTAACGCCTCTAAATCTAGCGGTAATACCAATGCAAAAGGTGGACAAGCTGCGAATAAGGCGGATGCTGACGCTACAAACTTTGCAGAAGTAGCGCGTGAAAAAGAAGATGCCAAAAATGAATATAAGACATTATTTGCCGCTACGGTAATAGTCAATCGTGAAGCGGGTGTCATGAACGTACGTGCTACAAACAAGCAGCACGAAAAAGTACAGGATTTTTTAGATAAAGTAATGCGTAGTGTGAAGCGACAAGTGCTGATTGAAGCCACAATAGTCGAAGTGAGATTGAATGATAGCTTTCAAGCTGGTATTGATTGGAGTCGTTTAAACAATAGCTCTAGTACTAGTGGTTTCCAGTTTAGACAACAATTAGGTTCACAATCTGACATTAATGCCCCGGCCGGAGGTCTTACCACCACAGCCAATGCTTTTGGCGTAACACCTAATGCAGGATTTGTTGCTGGTTATCTGAATCCTGTGAGCAGGATAGGTAATATTGCCGCTTCTATTAATTTACTCCAGCAGTTTGGTACGACTAAAGTGTTGTCTAGTCCAAAATTAATGGTGTTGAATAATCAAACAGCCGTACTGAAAGTGGTCGACAACATTGTGTATTTTACCGTGCAGGCACAGCAATCCCAAGGTGCAGTTGGCGGTGGCATCCTGTCCACAGTGACTACAACACCAAATACTGTTCCAGTAGGCGTGGTGATGACTGTAACGCCGCAAATTAACGATACTGGTAATGTTAATATCAATGTCCGGCCAACGGTTTCGCGTGTCTTGGGCTATAAAGCGGACCCAAATCCTAACTTAACAATCCCTAGCTTGATTCCGGAGATACAGGTGCGTGAAATGGAATCTATGCTGCAAATTTCAAGTGGAAATACCGCGGTGCTAGGCGGACTAATGCAAGATGATATTTTAACGAATACTGATAAAGTGCCTGGATTATCAAAAATACCTGCTATCGGTAAAGTCTTTACAGGGAAAAATGATGCAAATAGTAAAACTGAACTTATCATTTTTTTACGGCCAACAGTGATTAGTAGTGCTAGCCTAGAGAGTGATGAGTTAGCCACTTACAAGCAGTATCTTCCTTCACAACAGTTAAAGCAAAAGCTAGATGCTGACGATGAAAGGTAAGCTTCCATATGAGTTTACTCATTAAGGCATTAGACAATTTAGATAAAAGTAAGCAGGCTGAAAAAAGCAAGAAGCTAGAAAATAGCCTGTCTGCGGATACCGTTTTGTCTTTAGAGCTGGCGCCATTAGAAGCTTCGTTAAAGCCTGAGAGTACAGTTGAAGTAAAGCAAACTGCGCAAGAGCATGTTAATACAGCTTTAACGGCCAGGGGTGAAGCTGCTATGCCGACAGAAGCTTTTTTGGCCCGAGGGCTATCTTTAGCCGAAGAGGCTGGCTTAAACTCCGCGCCTAGTCATAAACCTGCTAGACCTAAGCCGGCTGCAAATAAAGTGGCAGAAGAAACTACAAATAAATCTTCGTCACAACCTAAGCCATTAACAAGTAATCTAAAAGAGACGTTGCAAGCGAATAGCGTTAAAAATACAGCGATACCTATAGCTGCTGGCCCAAGCGTCATCGCACCAGTTTTTCAG
>JAZJZG010000143.1:0-13244 GCA_040389995.1 Pseudomonadota bacterium
GATAAAGCAAACATGGTTATCAAGATTACTGGTTCGCAATGGCGTTGGCAGTATGAGTATTTGGATGGCCCAGCCAAAGGTATTAAATTTGTAAGTAACTTGTCTACACCAAAAGCGCAGACGGATGAAGGTTATGAGGGTAAAAAAGATGAGAATTATCTGCTTGAAGTTGATCATCACTTAGTGCTTCCAGTTGGTGAAAAGGTGCGCATCATCATGACCTCAACGGATGTCTTACATAATTGGTGGGTGCCGCAATTTGGTTCTTCACGGGTTGCTGTGCCTGGTTTCCTGCGTGAGACGTGGGTGCAGGTAGACCGAGCAGGTACTTATCGCGGGCAATGTAAAGAGCTTTGTGGCAAGGGTCATGGTTATATGCCTATCGTAGTTGATGCCGTGTCTGCGGATGACTACAAAACCTGGATTGCAGCACAAAAAGAAGAGCAGGCTAAGGCCGCTGCTGGCGCTGATAAAGAATGGACAAAAGAAGACTTAATCGCACATGGTAAAGGCGTGTACGAGAAGAACTGTGCTGTCTGTCACCAAGTGACTGGCGCAGGTTTGCCGCCAGCTTTTCCAGCACTAACGGGCAGTAAAATAGCAACTAGCCCAATCTTTGATGCTGATGGTAAATACCTTAAAGATGGTCATTTAGACCGCGTATTAAACGGTAAAGGGGTGATGCCAGCCTGGAAAGCTATGCTTGATGATACGGAAATTGCATCTGTAATTACTTATGAGCGTAACAGTTTAGGCAATAGCGTTGGTGACATGCTTCAGCCATCACAAGTTAAAGCGGCGCGTCAATAGTTTATATCAGCGATAGTAGTTAATAATTATTTAGTTTGAGTAATTAGGAGAAGGCAATGAGTACAACAGCGGTAGCAGATCATGAGGAGCATCATGCTCAACCATCAGGGATTATGCGTTGGCTAACCACCACCAACCATAAAGACATCGGTACGATGTACCTCACATTTTCGCTGATTATGTTTTTTGTGGGCGGCATGATGATTTTAGGTATTCGTGCTGAGCTGTTTAAGCCAGGTTTGCAGCTGATGAATCCTGAGTTCTTTAATCAGTTGATTGGTTCGCATGCGCTGATTATGATTTTTGCGGCTTTAATGCCTGCGGCTACAGGTTTTGCTAACTGGATGATCCCATTGCAAATTGGTGCGCCAGACATGGCGCTTCCGCGTTTGAATAATTGGGGCTTTTGGTTGTTGCCGCCTTCAGCAATTCTACTAACACTGCCATTCATGCTGGGGTTATTTGGTGTCGGTGATGGTGCGATTGCAACGGGCTGGACTTTCTACCCGCCATTGTCTGTGCAAGGTGGTTTTGGTGTAGATTTTGCAATTTTTGCAATTCACTTGCTAGGTATTTCTTCAGTATTAGGGTCAATTAATATTATCGTGACTTTATTGAACATGCGTGCGCCTGGTATGACCTTGATGAAAATGCCGATGTTTGCATGGGGTTGGCTGATCACTGCGTTCTTATTGATTGCCACTATTCCCGTTTTGGCCGGTGCAGTAACTATGTTGTTAACTGACCGCCATTTCGGTACGCATTTCTTCGATGCTGCTGGTGGCGGCGATCCCATTATGTTCCAGCATTTATTCTGGTTCTTTGGTCATCCAGAAGTGTATATTTTGCTATTGCCAGTATGGGGTTTCATTCCACAAATTTTAGAAACATTCTCACGTAAACCAATGTATGGCTATAAAGCACAGGTGTATTCACTATGGGCTATTGGTGCGCTATCAGTGGTTGTTTGGGCGCATCACTTCTTTACAGCAGGTTTGCCGGTGCCAGCGTTGCTTTACTTCATGTACAGTACTATGGCGATTTCATTGCCATTAGCCGTGTTGTTCTTCTGTTGGATTAAAACCATGTGGAAAGGCTCTATGAGCTTTGAAACACCAATGTTGTTTGCTGTAGGCTGGATTATTTTATTCGGTATCGGTGGGCTTACTGGTTTAGTACTTGCTGACGTTGCCGCGGATGCGCAATATCACAATAGCTATTTCGTGGTTGCTCATTTTCATTACACCTTATTTGCTGGCGGTATCATGGGCATCATGGCGGGTACCTATTACTGGTTGCCTAAAATGACTGGCCATATGTATAGCGAGAAGTTAGGTAAATTACACTTCTGGTTAACTGCAATCTCATTTAATTGTACTTTTATTCCACAATTCTTCTTAGGTTTAGCTGGTATGCCGCGCCGTATTCCAGACTACGCATTACAGTTTGCTGAATTCAATATGATTTCATCAATCGCGGCATTTATACTAGGTTTCTCACAGTTGATATTTGTTTACAATATTATTACATGTGCAAGAGGCGGTAAAAAAGCGACTGATCAAGTGTGGGAAGGTGCGAAAGGTTTAGAGTGGACATTGCCATCGCCACCGCCTTATCACAGCTTTACTGAACAGCCAGTGGTTAAATAAAATTAAACGCTTGGTTTGGTTTAAATCAAACCAAGCATAATTTGAGCATAATATGGATAATCAAGAAACAAAGACTAAAAGTAAAAGCAAGAAGATCGGCTATATTTTAGGGGGCATTGCGTTGACTTGGTACGTAGTGTCTATGTTTACAATATGGCATCATTAAATGAAGATAAAGTACTAAGCGTTAAAGAGCAGCTTGCATTAAAAAATAAACGTTTAGTTAAGAAGCTCGTATGGCTGGTAGCTGGTTCTTTGCTATTTGCTTTTGCCCTAGTACCTTTATACGATGTTTTATGCACTGTAACGGGTTTGAATGGTAAAACCAGTAATACTGCCGCTGTGTTAGCAAAAGCTAAAGTAGATGATAGTCGATGGGTTACTGTTCAGTTTGTGACTAGTGTAATGCCTGGATTGGGTTGGAATTTTTACCCTAAGCAGTCGTCTGTCAAGGTGCATCCTGGTCAAATTGAAACCGTAATCTTTGTGGCTAAGAACACCACAAATGAAGTGGTTGTTGGCCGGGCAATACCTAGTATTACACCAGGGGTTGCCGCAAGCTATCTTAAGAAAATTGAATGTTTTTGTTTTGTGAATCAATCATTAAAAGCGGGTGAAGAAAAAGAAATGCCATTACGCTTTTTTGTGAGTCCAGAACTACCAAAAGATGTGTCTGATATGACGTTGTCATATTCGTTTTTTCCAGCGGTTAACTCTGGAAATTAAAAATAAATAGTTTTAAGCCTAATAAGTTTTAGGTGCGGATGTCAGTGATTTAAGGTGAGATAATGGCAGTAATTGGCCATTGTAAATTTATATATTTATAATAAAAGCACGGGAGTGAATGCATGGCAACACATTCTAACAATCAGTATTATGTTCCGCACAGCAGTATTTACCCATCAATACTTTCAGCGGGTTTATTAACATTAATCTCAGGCTTTATTTTCTTTCTTGCCGCTGATAAAGGCAAAGAGCTGGCTTATTTACATACACCTGGGAAATGGATGATGTATTTAGGTGCGGTGATCGTTTCATTTATGGCATTCAAATGGATGGGTTCTGTTATTACAGAAAACCTTCTGGGTAAATTCAAAAGCTGGGAAGATCGATCCTTCCGCGTAGGCATGATTGTTTTTATCTGCTCAGAAATTGCGTTCTTTGCTGCGTTCTTTGGTGCTTTGTTTTACATGCGCGTACTTTCGGTACCAGATTTGGCTGGCTACGATATTGATATTACGCCATATAAGGATTTTTTAAGCACATGGCCTTCAGCAGGTCCTGGTGGTGTGGTATTGGGTACAGAATATAAACCCGGACACCTGAATGCGATGGGTGCTTGGGGTTTACCGGCAATCAATACGGCGCTTTTGCTTACATCTGGCGCTACCATTACTTGGGCGCATTGGGCGCTGATTAAAAATAATCGTAGCCAGCTTATTATTGGTATGGCGCTTACTGTGGGTTTAGGTATCGCTTTCCTAATTTGCCAAGCCATGGAATATCATCATGCTTATACTGAAATGGGTTTAACGCTTCATAGTGGTGCTTATGGTGCTACTTTCTTTATGTTGACTGGTTTTCATGGTTTCCACGTAACTTTGGGTACCATCATGCTGATAGTGATTCTAATCCGCTGTATGAAGGGTCATTTTACGCCTGAGCATCATTTTGGTTTTGAAGGTGTAGCATGGTACTGGCACTTTGTTGACGTGGTTTGGTTAGGTCTATTTATATTTGTCTACTGGTTATAAGTTAGATAAATAAAAAGGGCGATGCATTAGCATCGCCCTTTTTATTTTGAAATTAGATTTAAGTATTTCTGTGCAATTGTAATAACTTATACAGCCAATTAAACTCGGCGTTTATGGATGAGGCTGGCCAATATAGCCAAAATAATAAGCTATCATCAAGCAAATAAATAATGTGATAGATAGTCCGATACGAATGGTCAGTGCCTTTGCAGTTCTTTCACCGCCACTTTTGTCTTTCACTAAAAAGAATAGTGCGGAAAACAAGCTACCTAAAATAACAATTAACGTTAAAACAATAATGACTTTTGCTAACATGACGATGTCCAATTAATTACGAGTAAGTATTATGAGACAGCTATGAAACAAATACAATTTAGAATTCAAAACTATATTTTTAAGCCGTCTCTACTAGGGATTGTGCTTACTTTGATTTGTATTCCACTATTTATTAAGTTTGGGTTATGGCAGTACCACAAGGCGCAACAAAAACAAGCAATACAAACGGCTTACAACCAGGCAAAGACAGATACAGCACTTATATTTCCTTTAGATACCTCAGGTAAGCAAGTATTGAATGTGGATGATTGGAACCTTAAGAAGGTGACAGTCACTGGTGTATATGACACCAAATATCAAATTCTATTGGATAATCAAGTTGAGAATGAAAGAGTAGGCTACCATGTTATCACGCCATTAAAAATCGACCATTCATCAGAATACGTACTAGTCAATCGTGGTTGGATTTTAGGTAAGGATATACATACAGAACTACCCATATTTGATACACCAGCTGGTGAGCAAACGGTGACAGGGCAGGTATGGGTGCCTAGTAAGAAAATATTTACGCTAGAAGATAAAACGCTTGCTACTAAAGATGGTCAAGCTTTAGAGCCTGTCTGGCAAAATATGGACATGGAGAAATATAAACATAGCGTGCCATTTTTAGTTTCAGCCATGGCGATTAAAATGGATCAAAAAAGTGCTGGCGGTGGATTTGTACGAAACTGGCAAATACCATCTGATAGAATAGCGACCAATATTGGCTATGCGTATCAGTGGTTTGGATTTGCCCTGGCGGCATTACTTATTTTTATCTACATGAGTACGTTTAAAGTTGGCGCTGAACATAAAATCAACTAGCACTTAAAAAGCTAGCGATGAGTCCAGACTAGATTTAGCCTTTACTAACTACCAGTTTAAACAGACATATATCATTTTTCATATGAGAGTTTTTCATGCAAAACAATAAGCAGTTGACCGAACAGGAAATGCAACGAAAAGGCCGCAAGGTTTTTTTATTGATGATGACATTCTTCATTGTGCCTATCATCGTAGTGATACTGATGTATAAGTTGAATTGGCGGCCTAGCGGTGCGAGCTTGGGAGAATTGGTCACCCCGCCACGTTTATTGGATACACCCACTGCGCTTAAAACTGATGACGCTAAGCCACTCACGTCACAGATATGGAAAGATAAATGGAGTATTGTGTATGTGGCAGCCGAATGCGAAAAAGCCTGCTTGGAGAAATTACATGACATGCGCCAGCTACACGTCTCACTCTACAAAGATATAGATCGAGCGCAACGTGTATTGATCACTACCTCAGCCAATATCAGTCAAATTAAGCACGATTACCCTGATTTAATTGTCATCAATCAACCCGCTGCTGATGTCACTGGTTTTTCTCAACAATTTCAAATTAACGGTGACAACGTAACGTCAGGCAACAGGCTTTATTTAGTCGACCCACTCGGGCATCTAATGATGAGTTATCAAGCCAAGGTGCCACTCGCCGATGTGCGTAAAGATATTACTCGTTTATTAAGATATTCCTGGGCAGGCTAGACATGAGTGCTACATTTGCAAACCACACGAAAAGCTATCAGCTCTTCAAAACATTAGTATTGTTAGGTGCAATTCTAGCCTTATGCGTTGTGGTGCTTGGTGCATATGTCAGGTTGTCCGATGCAGGCCTTGGCTGTCCAGACTGGCCGGGTTGCTACGGGACGCTGACGGTGCCACAAAGTGAAAGCGCAATCCTGCATGCGCAAACTGCCTATCCCGATAGTATGGTCGTGGTAGGCAAGGCGTGGCGAGAAATGGCGCATCGCTATCTGGCTGGAACCTTAGGCCTGATCGTCTTGGCGATTTTTGCTTTAGGATGGCGTGCCAAGCGTGAAATTAACGCCTCACCGTGGCTACCTACATTTTTAGTGCTCATTATTGCATTTCAGGCAATGCTGGGTATGTGGACTGTCACGATGCTGCTGAAACCTGCCATTGTCAGCGCGCACTTATTAGGCGGCATGACAACACTGGCAATCCTTGTTTGGCTTGCGCATAGGCATTGGGGTGAATACTCTGCAGGTATTATCAAATCTAATCGTTTAAAAAATGTGATACGTTTCGCACTGTTGATATTGATCATGCAGATTTTCTTAGGCGGCTGGACGAGCACTAACTACGCTGCGCTTGCCTGTACGGATTTTCCGACTTGTCATGGCGTTTGGTTACCAGAGATGGATTTCAAAGATGCTTTTCATTTAGTCCGTGATTTAGGTCAAAGCGCCAGTGGCGGTGCGTTGACGCTAGCCTCACTTACCGCCATACAGTGGACGCATAGAATTGGCGCGCTAATCACCTTGATTTATTTAGGGATTTTAGGGCTAAATGTATTAAAATACTGGCAATTAAAAAGGACAGGCCTAGCGCTGCTAATCGCATTATGCGTACAGATTAGTCTAGGCATTGCCAATTTGATATTGCATTTACCATTGGTGTTAGCGGTTGCGCACAACCTCACTGCAGGATTATTAGTGGTTATTTTAGTAATACTAAATTCCAAAGTAACAGCTGCATACAAATAAGTCTGGTTGAGTAAATCGCGCTAAGCAAAACCAGGCGCTTTGCAGCAGCAATGCTTTAAAAGTAATACAGCTAGATTATATAAAGATATACAAAATAAAATGATAATGAGTGTGAGAATTTAATGGGTAACGGTGCAACCACTATGCAAAGCTTAGGTTTAAGTTTTAAAAACTTTTTTTCGCTTTGTAAACCAAGAGTCACGTCACTTATTGTATTTACTGCAATCATTGGTATGTTTCTCGCAACGCCGGGTATGGTGCCGCTACAATTGTTGTTAGCCACAACCGTTGGCATAGCATTTACCTCAGGTGCCGCCGCAGCGTTTAATTGCCTGATAGAACATAAGATTGATGCGATTATGGCGCGTACACGTGGTCGTGCTTTACCTACGGGCCAAGTATCATCTATGCAAACGATGGTATTTGCTACTTTGCTTGGTGGTAGTGGGTTAGCGATATTGTATGTTTATGTTAATCCGCTGACTATGTGGCTCACGCTGGCGACTTTTGTCGGTTATGCCGTGATTTATACGGTGTTTTTGAAACCAGCAACGCCTATGAATATTGTGATTGGTGGCGCTTCAGGCGCTATGCCGCCGATATTAGGTTGGGCCGCAGTGAATAATGCAGTCGCGCCTGAGTCGTTGATCATGTTCTTGATTATCTTTGCCTGGACGCCACCGCATTTCTGGGCGCTGGCATTATATCGACGTGAAGAGTATGCAAAAGTAGGTATGCCTATGCTGCCTGTTACGCATGGCGAAGCTTTTACGTTATTGCATATTCTGCTTTATACCATTATTTTAGTCGCCGTGACTTTGATGCCTTATGGAATGGGCATGAGCGGTTTGATTTATCTAATATCGGCCATCATTTTAGATGCAATCTTTATGGCTTATGTCATTGGTCTCTATCGTAAATATTCAGATGATCTGGCAAAGCGTACTTTTAAATATTCAATTCTTTACTTAACACTGATTTTCGCAGCATTATTAGTCGACCACTATTGGCAAATAAAATAATCGCCTGGCAATGATTCTGTATGCTGAGACGATTAAGCTGAGTGCTGTAAATCGTCTCAGCCAGTTGATTCTGCAGAACGGTTAGCTAGTTCAGCTTTATTTACTCACCTTACAAAACTGTGTTTGTTCTTTTTGATATCTGCGTTTTTGAGATGCCTTGAATAGGTAATCTTTCTGTAAAAACAGCTTATACACTCTCTCAAGCGCCTCAGATTTTATCTTTAATGATGAGGATAAAGTGAGGTGTACAATGCGCTCATGTTAAATTCATCTCCCCTGCAACTCCTGCACAATATTTTCGGATACGCCACCTTTCGTGGTGAGCAGCAGGCTATTGTTGAGCATGTGAGTGCGGGCGGCGATGCGTTGGTGTTGATGCCGACTGGCGGCGGAAAATCGCTTTGCTATCAGCTGCCGGCCTTACTGCGGGAGGGCGTCGCTATTGTGGTGTCGCCGCTGATTGCACTTATGCAAGATCAAGTCGATGCGTTGCAGCAACTTGGGGTGCAAGCAGCATTTCTCAATTCTAGCCAAGATGCGGAAGCTGCCCGAGAAGTAACCGCACAGTTAATGCGCGGACATTTACAGATAGTATACGTAGCACCAGAACGTTTACTTATGCCGGGTTTTCTGGCGTTACTAGAACAAATGCAAGCGGGTGCTGGCATTGCGCTTTTTGCCATTGATGAGGCACATTGTGTATCGCAATGGGGGCATGATTTCCGTCCGGAATATCGCAAGCTTACCGTTTTGCATGAGCGCTTTCCTGATGTGCCGCGTATTGCACTGACTGCCACGGCAGATGCGCCGACACGGGCGGAAATTGTAGAGCGACTGAAGTTAGAAGACGCACGGCAATTCGTTTCCAGTTTCGACCGGCCGAATATTCGCTATCGTGTGCTGCAAAAAGCCAATGCCCGCCAGCAATTAGAAGCATTTTTAGAGTCTGAACACGCTAACGATGCCGGTATCATTTATTGCTTATCGCGCCGTAAGGTAGAAGAAACCGCTGAATGGCTACAGTCGCGCGGCTGGGATGCGCTGCCTTACCATGCAGGATTGGATGTCAGCATTCGTAACCAGAACCAGCGACGATTCTTACGTGAAGAAGGCGTGATTATGGTGGCGACCGTGGCATTTGGTATGGGGATTGATAAACCTAACGTACGCTTTGTGGCGCACTTGGATATTCCAAAAAGTATGGAAGGTTATTATCAGGAAACAGGCCGAGCAGGACGTGACGGTTTGCCTGCAAATGCATGGATGACTTATGGACTGGGTGATGTGGTCAGCATGCGACAGATGCTAGATAACGGCGACGCAGCCGAAGAACGTAAAGTGGTTGAACGACAAAAGCTTGATGCATTACTTGGGTTTTGTGAATCTACGGCTTGCCGACACCAAACCATATTACGGTATTTTGGCGAACAACACGCTGGTAATTGCAACCAATGTGATAACTGCCTAAGCCCGGTTGACACCTGGGATGCTACGCAAGCTGCTCAAATGGCACTATCTACGGTGTATCGTACCGGGCAAAGATTTGGCGTGGTGCATTTAATCGATGTGTTATTAGGTAAGCCCACGCCCAAAGTCAGGCAGTTTGGCCATGAACAACTCAGTACCTTTGGTATTGGCAAAGCCATTTTGCAACAGCAATGGAGCAGTGTATTTAGGCAGTTAGTCGCTGGTGGTCACCTCGAGGCTGACATAGAAGCTTATGGTGGACTGAAACTCACAGAAACTGCCAGACCTGTGCTTAAAGGTGAAGCTGAGGTGTGGTTACGCCGTGATACTGAGGTGGTTAAACGTAAAGTTAGTAAAGTCGGCCGTGGTTCTAATGCTAAAGCCGTGTATACGGCGGTGAGCGACGATCCGCTATGGTTCATTCTAAAAGATAAGCGTACCGAGCTTGCCCGCGAGCAAGGCGTACCGCCTTACGTTATTTTCCACGATAGCACGCTACTGGAAATCCTTAATAACCGCCCAGAAAATCTGGCGGAAATGGCTAAGATTAGCGGCGTTGGGCAAGCCAAGCTAGAGCGTTATGGCGATGCGTTCTTACAGGTAATAAAAGACGCCGCCAGCTAAATTTTAACGGATTTTGTTCTGTTGAGCGGGAAGGAGTTTTCCTTATTGGCATCGATACGGTTGATAAAAAATACTTGAGCTAGCCTGGAATTTTTTAATGTAGAGCCAAAAAACTTATTGGCAGCATGAAAAGTATCACCTTCATATAGGATTAAGGTGTTATAGACATTATTCACTCTAACTACCTCGTCAAACATATTGTGGTAATCGGTAGACATTACTTTTTCCCCAGCTTTAAATCTCTCATCATTTTGCTTTAGGGCACGCGTATATTTTTCCTGGTTGAATTTATCATTTTTCTTAAATAAAGAAGTGCCGGAATTTAACGGCGCATCAGGCGTTAAATAAAGTACGCCGGCAAATATTGTACTGTTATCGGTATGAATGACGCCTTGCTTGTATTCTTCTGAGACACTTTGAAAACTTGAGGAGATTGCCCATCGCATATGATCATGCTCGTGGATATGAAATACTGAAATTAGTTTTTTACAGATTTTTTCTTGCAATGCACTATCCAAAATATGCAAATCCTGTGTTCTGCGCCCTGGGTATACATAGGGTAAATCAGTTTCTTCATGGCGAAATTTATATTTCTGCGCTAACGCAAATTTTCTAATAGCGTCAGGATTTTCGTAAAAATTTTCTACTATTGTTACTGGATATAAATTCATATTTGTAATTTATCAAGGTCTGATTTAAGAAGTTTGCTCTATAAAGTATAGCAAAGTGCCAGCGAAAACTTAAGTAAGGTGTCGGATTTCCGACTTTCATGTCAGGTTTATGACGTGGCTTTTATTATTTCATAATAAAACATAGCATGCTGTGCATCAGTTTTGTCTGGGTAATAATTCAGATTATTCATAAGATGTACTGTATCTGAAGGTTTTCAGTCATTAAGTTGCGCTGAGCAAACGGCAGTCAAAATATCCTCACACGCTTGGGCATGGTATATGCACTAAGTCTTATACATCTTAATTCTTTTGCCTGATGTATTTGTTCGAAATGGTCGCATTTTGGGGGATATAACATGAAGAGCTTTATTTTTTATGCTGAAAAATCAATTCATATTTTTCAGACTTCACAAAATTTTTTAGATATGGATGTGGTAGAAATGCCCAAAGCCCGTGGTAGGCGAATGGTTTTGGCGGCAGGAGCTATGGCCGCCTCCATGATTGGCAGTACCGGAATAGCAAATGCTGCTCTGGTCAGCACTTGTACTGGAGTGAGTTTACCACCATCAGTGGTCACTAATATTGTAGGTGCGGCCGTATTGCCACTTACATCCGTATTAGATGGTACTTTGTCCCTGTTGCTTGGGCCTTTGGGGCTTAATTCAAACCTAAACAGTACGCTTGGAAGCATCGCTTCCGGAGCGCCGATTAATCTTAATGTGTTGGATACCAGCGGCAATGTTGTCGCTGCAAATGCACCTTGTCAGACAACTTCAGACTCCTATACGCTAAATACTCTCAAGGGCATATCAATTGGCGGTAATCAGATTACTGGGCTTGGTAGTGGCCTTGCCGCCGCAGCAGGTGAAATTAACTCCATCGCGTTTGGTAACGCTGCTGTTACTAATGCCGCCGCTACAAACTCGATTGCTATTGGTCCTAATGCCACGATTGGCGCTTCTGGTATTAATTCCATGGCGCTTGGCAGCGGCGCTAGCGTTAATGTGGTTAATAGTGTTGCGCTAGGTACTGGTTCAAAGGCTACTACTGGTGCTGAAAACAACTACACGGCCTATGGCCTGACGGCCCCACAGAGCAGTGTTGGCGAAGTGTCTGTAGGCTCAGTTAGCAATGCCCGGAAAATCACTAACGTTGCTGCTGGTAGTGCAGCTAACGATGCAGTCAACGTTACACAATTGCAGGCGGTTAATGATGGCGCTGTGAAATACGACCCTTTAAGCCTCAAGATGACCGTTACCCTAGGTGGCCCGTTATCCGCAGATGGCGGCACGACGAATGGTACTAAAATCACCAATCTGGCAAAAGGTGCAGTCAATGCCAACAGTACCGATGCAATCAATGGCTCTCAGTTATATGGCATTACCCAAGGCGTTACCTTAAATATGGATGCACTTGGCCTAAGCATGGCGACCAACCTTGGTGGAGGTGCAACTTATAATTCATCTACCGGCATAGTTTCGGCACCTACTTATAATGTCTATGGCACCACACAGAACAACGTAGGTGCAGCAATTAATACACTCCAGACTAATGCACCGTTGCAGTATTCCAACACCGCTGGTGTAGCGACACCTAATACACCGTCAAATGATGTAACTTTGGTAGGTAGTACGCCTGGTCCAGTGACCTTGCACAATGTTGCTAACGGAGTGGCTACTCATGATGCGGTGAACGTCAGCCAGCTTAATGCAGTACAGAATAACGTGAGTAACCTAGACGCTTTAGCCGTTAAGTATGATGATGCATCGAAGGGCACAGTGACATTTTCAGGGCCAGTTTCAAATGATGGCGGGCTAACTGGCGGTACCACGCTTACAAATATACACCAAGGTCAGCTCAGCGCCACAAGCACTGATGCGGTTAATGGCTCGCAACTTTATGCAACTAACCAGGCCGTGCTTAACATGAGTAGTGGTGGTGGCATGAAGTACTTTCATGCCAATTCGACAGAGGCCGACGCTACGGCATCTGGTAACGAGAGTGTAGCGGTGGGCCCGCAAGCTGTTTCTAGTGGCAATGGTAGCATCGCTATTGGCAACAATAGCCAAGCGACTCGGGATGGTGCGATTGCGATTGGCCAGAACTCTACATCCAGTGGCCTTAACTCAATTGCTATCGGTAACGGTGCGGTTGCCACTGGTTCGGTAGCGGTTGGCGTGGGCGCTCAGGCTGGCAATGGTGGTGGTGCTTTCGGTGATAACGCTATCGCACTGACATCCCAGCAGGGAACAGCAGTGGGCAATGCCGCAACGGTAACGGCTAATCGAGGTGTTGCCATAGGTGCTGGTTCTCAGGCGGTACGGGCTGGAATGAATGGCGCTACCGAGAAATATAGTAATGTGTCAGTGACTTCTACA
>JAZJZG010000143.1:13254-15921 GCA_040389995.1 Pseudomonadota bacterium
AGTTGGCTCCTTAGGCAATGAAAGACAAATCACCAACGTGGCTGGCGGTACTGCTGCTACCGATGCTGTGAATGTACGCCAACTCGATGCGGCCGTTGCGCAATCAAGCCGCGATATTTACAACCAGATAAATGGCTTGCATTCTGAGATTGGTACGGTCAGGCATGACGCAAACGCTGGCACCGCTTCAGCGATGGCAATGGCGAGCATGCCACAATCCGTGATACCAGGTAAGGCGATGTTGACGGCAGGTGTTGCGTATTATGAAGGGCAATCCGCCGTGGCTGTCGGCGTTTCCAATTTCTCTGAAAACGGGCGCTGGATAATCAATTTCAATGGTTCCGCCAATACTCGCGGTAACGCAGGTGCAGGTGTTGGTATCGGTATTAACTGGTAATAACTATGCGTTATCAGCAGGTTTTACCTATTCGGAAAAGGAGCGATTAAGTCATGAATATTGTTAAGAATCGATGGAAATTGGGCACAATTGCCACTTTAGTTGCAGCATTAAGCGCTTTACAGGGTTGCGCGACCAGTGTCAGCAAATTATCCAGTGATGGGAACAGCGATGCGATTATATTCCCAGATATTAAAAAAGATGCTTGGGTGAAAGAGGGGATATTTCCTAACATCGATAATCTACGCAACGTAGCACTGGATATGACGAAGAGTCAGGTTTACGCACTACTCGGTCATCCACATTTTAGTGAAGGCATTGGCAGTGTCCGCGAGTGGGATTACATTTTAAATTTCCGTAAGAATGCTGGTGCTGATGTGGAGACTTGCCAGTATAAGATTATTTATACACCTAGCATGCGACTTCGAAGTACTTACTGGAAGCCGGCTAGCTGCGTGGCTTGGCTTAATCCGCCGGTAGTGCAGACCCAAACTGTAGTCGAGAGGATAGTAGAAAAGAATGTGCCAGGCCCGGAAATTATAAAGATGCAGATTGGTGCCGATGGCATGTTCGCGTTCGACAAGTCTGCGATTGCCGATTTACGTCCTGGAGGAATTGAAAAATTGAACCGAGTGTCAAATGATTTGCTTGCAGGCGGGGAGATCGTCCAACTGAAGATCGTTGGTCATACTGATAGGCTCGGTAGTGACGATTACAATCAGAAACTCTCACAGGCGCGTGCGAATACTATTCGTCAGTTTTTAATCGCAAAAAACATCCCGGCAGAACATATCACTGCATTGGGCGTGGGTAAGTCGATGCCGCTGGTGGAGTGCACACAGAGCAAGCGTGATGAGGCGCTAATTAGCTGCCTTGAGCCCAACCGCAGATTCGAAATCGAAGCTTGGACTAGTCGAAAAATGTAAGGTGTTCCAATCAGTGATGATTGTTTATCATCCTTACCTACATAGAGGTATCGGTTGTTTTGTTCCATTTGATATTCTGATTAATTGTCTTGTTCAAGGAGGATATAGACCTTTAGATAATAAGTTTATCCGTTGCGATAGTTGTGGCCGTCTGCATTAAGACTGCTAAACTATTCCACTTTGTATGGAATGAACTAATAGGTCATGTATTTATTAAAAACTTATCTTCTGACAGCTGCTGCCGCTATATTTTGGGGTGCTAATTTTAATTTAGCCAAGCCAGTAGTCGCGGAGATGGGACCTTACGTTGCCGGTGCCAGTCGCTACCTTATTGCTGCCGGGATTATGCTGCTTATCACTAGATTCAGGCGTGAGCATATTCCGATTCGCTACATGAGAACGTACGTCACTCTAGGATTAGTTGGCGTGTTTGGTTTTAACCTGCTTTTTTTTCTTGGGATGCAAACAACATCTGCGGTGAACGGGGCATTGATTATGGCGCTCAATCCATTGTTAACTGCGGTGATAGCGTTTGTTATCTTAAAAGATCGCCCTAGCAACAGGCAAATGCTGGCGTTTCCCATTGGCATTACCGGGGTTGCAATCGTCGTTTTGGGGGCAGGTGCGCATCTGCGTATGTCAACTGGGGATATTTATATTTTTTTCGCCAACTTAAGTTGGGCATTTTATAACGTATTGGTGCGTAAACTGATGCCAAAAGATGTAAGTGGCATAGCGAGCACCGCAGGCATCATGACGGTAGGTGCGCTTGCATTAACGGCAGTGGCGCTTATCAGCGGCGAGAAATTTATTGTGCCAAGTTTTGATGCGAGCGCTGCATTATTAGTGATGGTTATCTGTGGCGGAGTGTTATCTTATCTGTTCTGGAATGCAGGTATCGCCAAGCTTGGCCCGGCGAAGGCTGCAATCTTTTTGAATCTTGTGCCTATCACTTCTATTATTATCGCCGCTTTTGAAGGTATACCACCAAACCAAGCTCAAATCGTAGGTGCAGTGATTGTTATCAGTGCGGTGACATTTAGTTCTACATCTAAAAAGATTGCGTCTTGATCTTTTGAAACTTCAGTACTGAAAAAATAAAATGTTAGAATCAAGCGCAGCTATATTTTTGCGTGTGTATCATTGGCCACTGTTAGGCATATCGGCACGTGGGGAACTGTACTGGCCTATTTTGCATAAGATGGCAGTTCCTGTTTTAGAGAGGTTTATTATATGAATTGGTTTATTTTGGTTATTGCTGGCTTATTCGAAATTGTATGGGCGATAGGACTCAAATACACAGAAGGCCTTACTCGCTTGTGGCCGACTGTTGGGACTGTAGTA
>JAZJZG010000143.1:15979-17989 GCA_040389995.1 Pseudomonadota bacterium
CTATGCGGTTTGGGTTGGTGTTGGGGCGGTAGGCACGGCAGTGCTGGGGATTTTTTTATTAGGTGAGCCAGCGAATGCCGGCCGGCTACTAAGTCTGCTGCTTATCATAGTCGGCATTATTGGATTAAAACTGTTTACTCCTGTCTAATACTTGTTATTGCAGGTTGTCTTGATGGTAGACAAATTCAAACTAACTTAATATTTATTGATATTAAAAAATACCAATTTTACTAGTTGAAGGTAGGGGGAGCATCGCATGGTTACATCAATGATTCTTTTGAATGTACAAAGAAATAAAATAAATGAAATAGCGGAACAGCTAGCAAGTATGGCTGATGTTTCAGAGGTCTACTCTGTAACCGGAAATTATGATTTAGTTGCCGTTGTCCGTGTAAAAACAAACGATGATCTTGCCAGGTTTGTGACGCATGACTTAGTGACGATTGATGGAATCGAGAAAACCGACACGATGTTAGCTTTTAAAGCGTATTCAAAACATGACCTGGAAGCAATGTTTTCTATTTGACGTGTTCGTACCCAGTGCATTTGCACAACAATTTCACATGACTTAAGCGTCGGATTGACGCTTTAGGGCGCAATCTCTTGTTGGATATCCTTCCATATAACATTCAAACAATTATATTAAAAATACCCATGCGCGGAGCAATCAGTTAGTTTACTAAATTTAGTTGGTGGTTGAATGTAACCAATTGTTGGCTGTATTTAACCAACTATCTAGAGAGATAACTCTAATACTCACCAGTGTTAAGTTGTATATAATTGATTATATGTAGTATTTGTAGAATATTATTCTTGGAATGTTTTTTGCTGTTTACCTAGGGCGTTATCTATACCCTAGGAAAAAATATGCAAAAAACATTACAACCAAAAATAATATTAATCGCAATTTTAGCGGCCTACGCCGCACCGCACTATGCTTTAGCTGAAGATAAGACTGAGTCAGTCGAGCTAAATCAAGTTGAAGTCATTAGCACGACACCACTTCCTTCAGTGGGTTTGCCAATCAATCAGATTCCAGCAAATGTACAAACTGTAAAAGCCAAAGATTTAGAGCGTACACAGTCGCTTGATTTGACTGAGTATATGAAACGTAATATGGGTAGCGTATATGTTAATGAGGTACAAAATAACCCATTACAACCGGATATAAATTATCGTGGATTTACCGCTTCACCTTTGTTAGGCACACCGCAAGGCCTTTCTATCTACATGGATGGTGTGCGTATGAACCAGCCGTTTGGTGATGTCGTAAGCTGGGACCTGATTCCAAAAAATGCGATTGCCGGTATGCAAATCATGCCAGGTTCAAACCCATTGTTTGGACTTAATACTTTGGGCGGTGCAATATCCATTCAGACTAAAGATGGCCGGAACTCTCCTGGCGGTGCGGTGCAATTTACCTATGGCTCTGACGCAAGGAAAATTGGTGAGTTTGAATATGGTGGCGCTAAAGACAATATAGATTGGTTTGTTGCCGGTACTGCGTTTGATGAAAACGGCTGGCGAGACCACTCAGAGTCTAATTATCAGCAGTTATTCGGTAAGCTGGGCTGGCGTGGCGAGAAAACCGATGCAAAATTGACTTACGCCTTTGCCAACACAGATATTAATGGTAATGGCATGGTGCCAGAAAGTTTTTTAAGGCGTGATCGTGCCAGTGTTTACACTTACCCGGACAACACTAAAAATAAATCTCATTTTGTTAACCTTGAACTGTCACATTACTTTACCGATAATGTTGTGTTGTCAGGTAACACCTATTACCGCAACATTAAAACTAAAACCTTTAATGGGGATATTAATGATGAAATCTTGCCGGATTTAGTTGGCGGACAAGGTGAGAGAGTGCTTCCAACTAGCTTTCCTGCAAGCTCAGCTTATACGCTGGCTGGTAACCAATTAGCTTGCGCACAGCAGTTAGTTCCTGGAGGTGAACCAGGTGAAAAATGTACGGGTATCATCAACCGCACACAATCGGAACAGGATAAC
>JAZJZG010000143.1:17999-19242 GCA_040389995.1 Pseudomonadota bacterium
TTATTTGGACAGATGTCAGTCAATAATAAACTGTTTGGCAAACACAACGTTTATACCGTGGGTGCGGGTGTTGACTATAGCAAAATCAGGTTTAGTCAAACGGCGGAGTTTGGGTCGTTAAATTTAGATAGAAGCATTGTTGGCTCTGGTTTTTTTGCTAACAATGTCAATCCGTTTGAAATCAATGGTGACTTAGATGATCGTAGTGCGAAGTTAAAGGGCACCACTACCACTTGGAGTTTATTTGGTTCAGACACTATTTCATTGCAAGACAATTTGCAGTTGACGCTGTCTGGCCGATACAACCATACCAAAATTAACAACAAAGACCAGCAAACGCACTTTGAATATGATCCGGCTATTAATGGCTTTACAACTGACGTAAATGCAGAAGCATCACTGGATGGTACGCATCGTTTCAGCCGCTTTAATCCAGCGGTAGGACTTACCTATAATCCAACGCCGAGTGTAAATACCTATGTAGGCTATAACGAAGGTAGCCGCGCACCTACCTCTGTCGAGTTAAGTTGTGCAAATGAAAATGCACCGTGTAGCCTACCTAATTCGTTTGCAGGCGATCCTCCTTTAAAACAGGTAGTCTCTAAAACATGGGAAGCTGGTTTGAGAGGTAAATTGGCTAATAATGTTATTTGGAATGCAGGTGTGTTTAGCTCACGCAATGTGGATGATATTCAATTTGTAGCGGCTAACACATCTCAAGGCTTCTTTACCAATATTGGCGAGACTAGACGCAGAGGTATTGAAACAGGCGTGGCTGGTAATTTTGGCGCATTGAATCTGGGTGGTAACTATTCGTTCATTGATGCAACCTATCAAAGTACAGAAACAGTACCTGGTACGAGTAGTAGTACCGGCGTTAACAATGTGAAGCCAGGCGATAGAATACCTTTAGTGCCGAGACACATCTTAAAACTGTTTGCAGATTATAAAGTGAATGATAAGTTTACCGTTGGCGCAAATACGTTAACGGTAGCAGGCTCTTATCTACGCGGCAATGAGGATAATTCGCATCAAGCTGATGGCATTAAGTTCTTGGGTGACGGAAAAATCGGTGGTTACACGGTAGTTGATTTCACGGCTGCTTTCCAGTTGCAACCAGAGTGGTTGTTATTTGCAAAAATCAACAATGTATTTGATCGCGAATATGCAACTGCAGGCCAACTCGGGCAAAATGCATTCAATGCTTCAGGCAATCTGAATGTAGTAAACAGAAGAGCAACAT
>JAZJZG010000143.1:19252-25463 GCA_040389995.1 Pseudomonadota bacterium
GGTGTGCGTTATGAGTTTGGAGGTAAAAAATCTTCAGCAATTGCCGCTACTAATTAAATATTCAGTCGGTTGACTATAAAGTTTTAAGTGATGCTTATTGTTGGCGTATTGACAATTCAATGCAGGACAATAAACCGTCCAGCAAGGTAATTAATCTCTTCAAATACTGACGCTTATTCAGACTGGGTGTTTTTTCAGTTAGAAAGAATCAGCGACGATAGTAACCACCATATCCGTATCCGTCATAATAACCACGGTCATAATAACCTCGATGACCACCTGCCGGTACAATAATACAGCCTGTCATAATGACCAGTATAATTAATAGACTAAACTTTTTCATATATTTCCCACATACCTTCTGGGGACATAAAAGCAGATACGGCACCCCAATAACAATATCAAACTATATCAACTACAGTTTCAATAACGTATAGGAGTGGTATTAGATGACAGGTTGACAGGAAATTTGTCGGGGTTCTACAGTGAGGCTGAATTTCTAAGATAACAGGCACTAGGGCAAGTGCCTGAGAACTATCTCAAGAAATACTTAGATTGAATCCATTGGAGAGAAAAATGCCGTGCTAGGCACATGTTCCGATTCCAACCGAACAATTTTCTGAATTGCATCCCACAGGTTTTGTTGATGCATCGCTGATTTAAATAATCGTTTAGCATGGTGTTGCCATGATGAAAAACTTGGGTAGTAATCATCTTCAAACATCAGGTAAATCGGTGAGTGCAAAGAGTAGTTTTTAATGATTGCGCCCATTTCCATAATGATGCTACCAAAACGTTTAAGGAAATCTGCGTCAATAACCAGCAAAATGCAGTGATAATTACGTGCAGAGAAACTGCCTTGTTTCATCATTAAGTGAGTGCTGACATTTTCAATTGACCAACCAGCATTAGAAAATTCGGTTTCTATTTTGCTGGCTGTCGTTAAATTGTCAGAAATAACCAGTGCTTTACTTTTAGATTGTAGCGGCTTGCTAGCAAGTATCATGTTGTTGGAATGTCTACATTGATAACGCTAACAACTTTTAGGCGTCTAGAAGGATCATTAGGGAATATCCACTCTATAGTTTGCCCCACTCTTAAACCTAATAACGCAGAACCGACTGGTGAAAGTACGGAAATTTTCCCGTGCTTTAAATCCGTTTCCTCAGGAAAGACCAGTTCAACTTCTCGGCTTACCCCGTTACTTTCATCTAAATAGGTAACGCGAGAATTCATTCTCACTACATTGGCCGGAACTTGATCTGCTGGTACCACAACAGCTCTGCTTAATTCATCACCCAACAGTTCGTTGTTGGCAAGTCTAAATAAGCGGACATAGTCCTGATCTGAAATGATTAAATTTTCAAGTTCCATAGTGATACCCATCGCATATAAAATAAATTCCCAACGGTTAGGTTGGGAAAGATTAGATACTAATGGATATGTATGTATTAAATAAGTCCTCTCAATTGAACATGACTGTTTCCTATAGGGCTACAATTGGCGTATGTATGATTTGAATCTTATGATTATTTTTGCGCATGTGGTCAATGAGCAAAGTTTTTCTGCCGCGGCGAGAAAGCTTGGTGCCTCCCGGTCGTCGGTCAGTAAGGCGGTGGCTAAATTAGAACATGCGCTCGGCGCTAGTTTGCTCAACAGAAGTACGCGCCATCTAAGCTTAACAGAAGTCGGGGCGGCTTTTTTTGACTATTGCACTCGTATTAGTTATGAAGCAGATCAGGCGCATAAAATGATTGATAGCTTGAATGCCCAACCCCGAGGTGTACTTAAAGTTGCTGCTTCAGTTGCTTTCGGTACGTTACATATTGCGCCGGTGATAGGTGATTTTCTTCGCCGTTATCCCGAGCTTGATATTGATATGACAATCACGGACCGAATCGTTGACCTGGCCGAAGAAGGGTATGACGTGGTTATCTGCGTTACTCGTGATTTACCACCGGCCCTGATTGCAAAAAAATTAGCCCCCATACGCCGCAGGTTATGCGCAACGCCCAATTATTTTAGGGAGTTTGGTGAGCCACAATCCCCACAAGATTTAGTCAATCACAACTGTCTAGATTACATACACTCCGGCGATAAAGGGTTATGGCGCTTTAAGGGACCTGATGGAGACGTTTCCGTGCCTGTTTCAGGAAGGCTACGTATCAATGATGATGAAGCCTTATCACAAGTTGTCTTAGGTGGTTTTGGTTTGGCGCTACTACCAACATTCATTATCGGTAAAGATATTCAAGCTAAGAATTTGAAGTCTGTGTTGTCGGAATACATTCCTGTAGATCAGTATGTCTATGCACTTTATCTGCCAAAGCTGAATTTACCATTGAAAATTCGAGCCTTGATCGATTTTCTTGCAGAACGTTTTGGCGCTGAGCCATACTGGGATCAAGAATAATTTATATGACTTAATCTGCTGCACTTGATCAGTATGTGATTAGCTGAGGGTAGCTAATTTTCTTATGTTTATGCAGCTTGCCAGCGGAAGCATAATCTTGTCCAAAAGACAACTTTATGCTTCCAAATCACATTACAGGTAGTTTTATATATTCAATTGGTGCGCCCGAGATGCTGAAAGCAGGCATTGGATTGAGTCTATTTCGTTCATTGCATGACAGGTTTCGGCCCGAAATCTGTCATGCAATATAAAAAATATTGACTCCTAAAAATGGCTGCTATACAAATCTCACAAACTAACCATTACCGAGTCAAAAACTACTTTGTTTCGACCATCTTGCTTGGCTCGGTAGAGCGCTTGGTCTGCGGTGCTAATTAAATTCTTGTAGTCCAGACCTGCCCTAGATGAATCAGCAATTCCGATGCTTATCGAACTTTTGACAGTTTTTCCTCCGAATGCAAAAGTAGTTGATGCGTATGCCTCTCGTAAGCGGTTAGCTAATATAAGTGCTTTGTCTGCTCTTGTTGAAGGAAGTAAAATACAAAACTCATCACCTCCATAACGTGCAAAATAATCCTCAGCACGGATGGATGCAACTGCAATATTGGTTAACTTGCGTAACACTTCATCGCCATTAGGGTGTCCATAGTTATCATTAATGAATTTGAAATTATCTACATCTATCAGCATTAAAGAAAATGTATTGCCAGTACGTTTACACCATGATTGCAGTCTCGTTATCTCTTCTTCAAGCTGACGTCGATTAAATGCTCCAGTTAACATATCCCTTGAGGCTATTTTCTCAATCTCTGCAACGAGTTGATGATTTAGCATCAGCAAGAAGCCAAAGGTTACACACAACTGGAGAATGCAGGTGATAACAAAAGTCACTGGATTAATTGGAGTAATTGAATAAAGACTATAAGTCTCTAAGGAGGATTGCGATATTAGTATTACCCTCATAAGCATGACTGCTGATAGCAAGGCAAACGACAATCCGGTAAACCAGGATACCGCCTTAAGCTGAAACTTGGTACGAATCAAAAGCACGCTAGCACATGCTGCGTAGCCTATAGATAATAGAAATGAGTTAGCGATGGAGCGTGATTTAATGTCTGGGTGCAAGAACTCAAACCAATAAGTTTGAAATGTCGCCACTCCAACAAAGAAGATTGCTGACCACATGTAAATACGGTGTGATTTGAAAGATTGTAATCCGGTGAACTGCAAGGCTACACCTGCGGCAATTAATGCGGTACCAAAAACTACTGCGTACTTGGCACTAGGTGTTGGTGCATAGAAGAAATAAGTGAAACCGAGGCCAATTCCAATACACAAGCTAGCTATTGACCACTGTTTTACGCTACTGATACTTCGTGTATGAAGTCCGGCTAGTAGAATTAAACCAGAAAACATGATGGACAGCATGGCAAACAGCACCATAATCGTACGAACATCTAGGTTCATTCCACTCCTAAATAATTACTCTAATGAAACCATTTTACGTGAATTCTCTGTGTTTTGTGAGGCTCACTTATTTCTCACCCTAACTACCTTCTAGATAGTAGGAAAACCAGATATGGAGAGGCTGCTTAAGGCCGTTAGCAGACGCTAATACAAAAGTGCCCAGATTTATCGCTTATGTTTTTAAATAAAAAAGGCTGACCCCATTATGGAGTCAGCCTTTTCCTTTTGTGGTGCGCCCGGCGGGAGTCGAACCCACGACCTTTGGCTTCGGAAACCAACACTCTATCCAGCTGAGCTACGGGCGCAAATAATTTCGTATTATAGCAAAGAGGTCTGTCTCATGGCCTTTTACCTTAGCGATAGTAAAGGTATAATGCTATTTTCGTGAAACTTAATATAGGATTTACTGCAATGAGCAATAAAGATAATGAGTACAAAGGCTCCACACTTTGGCAATTAATTCTTGTTATTCCAGGCACTATACTGGCTTTTTCTTTAATTATCTCGCTAATTGCTAAAACTTCCGGATCTATGGGTAAGCTGGATGCCTCTGAGCCTGCTACAGTGGTTGCAAAAGCGGTTGAAGAAAATATTAAGCCAGTAGCCACGGTGGAGGTTGCTTCCGCTGATGCTGGTCCTCATGCAGCTAAAGGTGGTGAAGAAGTCTATAAAGCGGTCTGTTCTATGTGTCACGCTACAGGCCTGATGTCGGCGCCTAAGTTTGGTGATAAAGATGCTTGGAAACCGCGCATTGCACAAGGTTACGAAACACTGGTTTCACATGCCATTAATGGTGTTCGCAGTATGCCAGCCAAGGGTGGTAACCCATCTTTAATCGATGGTGAGATTTATAATGCAGTGGCTTATATGGCCAATGCGGGTGGTGCAAACTTTACACCGCCGGCACCGAAAGAAGCAGTTGTCGCTAAAAGTGATGCGCCAGCAGGTAAAAGTGGTGAAGAAGTTTATAAAAGTGTCTGTATGATGTGCCATGCTGCAGGACTAATGGAGGCACCTAAGTTTGGTGATAAGGCCTTATGGGCGCCACGTATCGCACAAGGTTATGATACGCTTGTTAACCATGCTGTACACGGTATTCGCAATATGCCTGCAAAAGGTGGCAATCCTGGCTTAAGCGATCAAGAAGTTGCCGGCGCAGTTAAATACATGGCAGATGCAGGTGGCGCAAAGTTCTAATTAGTCGCTAACTTACTCGCATTTAAGTCCATAATGCTAATTACAAAGCCACTTAATGGTTTAAGTGGCTTTTTTATTGACGGTAACAAGCTGTGATAATTACTCAATGACAACCTATGCGATTGGCGATATTCAAGGCTGCTATCATGCCTTCCAGGCTTTGCTGTCTAGAATTGAATTTAATCGACAGACGGATCAGCTCTGGTTGGTGGGGGATTTAATCAATCGCGGCAGCGGTTCACTAGAGGTTTTGCGTTGGTGCTATGCACATCGGGATTGCTTAAAAGTCGTATTAGGTAACCATGATTTGCATGCGTTAGTGGTGGCAAACGGTTTTGTTAGAGCGCATAGGGGCGACACTCTGGATGCGCTGCTTGCCGCTGATGATAGAGAGGTATTGCTAACTTGGTTACGCCATCAGCATCTGGTTTATCAGGATGAGGATTATCTGATGGTACACGCCGGTTTGTTGCCGCAATGGACTGCAGAGCAGGCGCTAAACTATGCGGCAGAGGTTGAAGCTGCGTTACAGGGGGATAATTATTTAGACTTTTTAGCCAACATGTATGGTAATTTGCCAAATGCCTGGGACGATACTTTAACGGGTATGGATAGATTGCGTGTCATTACTAACGCGATGACGCGGTTGCGCATTTGTACCGATACAGGTGAAATGGATTTTGTATTTAAAGGCGAGTTGTCAGATATTCCTGCTGGCTATATACCGTGGTTTGATGTGCCTAATAGAGCGACGCAGACTACACAGGTGATTTTCGGGCATTGGTCCGCATTAGGCTTACAGCAACGAGAGCATGTATACGCACTGGATACAGGTTGTTTATGGGGTGGGCAGTTAACTGCAATGAATTTGCAAACGCAGGCTATTACGCAAGTACAGTCGCACCCGCTGGATAAAGTACTAAAAATCTGAATATCTAATTATGCACTTAGGTTGAAATACCTAATTTCGTACTAATCAAATCTTGTATATGTAAGGTAAGCGTGCGGCGATCTTTGTCAGCTAGGTCTTTTGTGTAAATCGGGTCTAGAAAATGCAGTTCAACGATAGGGTGCCGTTGGTTTAGTATTTGCTGCATTGATTCTTTAAGCGTTGTTTCTCCGGCATAGGCAACC
>JAZJZG010000144.1:0-7826 GCA_040389995.1 Pseudomonadota bacterium
GCCTGATGATGCACGCATTATGGACTCTACAGGTGCGCTGGCTTTAGCCGATGTGCCGAAAAAGTTATTAGTGATCGGCGGCGGCATCATCGGTTTGGAAATGGGTACGGTGTACGATGCGCTAGGTAGCAAAGTGAGTGTGGTGGAGTTTATGGATGGTCTCGTTCAGGGCTGTGACCGTGACCTTGTTCGCCCCTTACAAAAGCGTATGGAAAAGCGCTTTGAAAAAATCATGCTGTCTACCAAAGTCGCAAAAATGGAAGCTAAAGAAGACGGTATTCATGTGAGTTTCGAGGGTGAAGACGCGCCGAAAGAGATTCAAGTGTATGACCGTGTGCTGGTTTCCATAGGCCGTCGTCCTAATGGTAAAAACATCGGTGCAGAAAACGCCGGTGTGGCAGTAGATGAGCGTGGTTTTATCGCAGTGGATAAACAAATGCGCACTAACGTACCACACATTTTTGCGATTGGTGACATTGTCGGCCAGCCGATGCTGGCACATAAAGCGACACATGAAGGTAAAGTGGCAGCAGAAGTAATCGCCGGCCATAAAGTTGAGTTTCAAGCGCTCGCTATTCCATCTGTTGCTTACACTGACCCTGAAATTGCATGGGCAGGCGTGACTGAAATCGAAGCCAAAGCCAAAGGCATCGAATACGAGAAGGCCTCATTTCCGTGGGCGGCAAGCGGCCGTGCTATTTCTGTAGCGCGCACTGAAGGCACCACTAAACTGATATTTGATAAAGCGACTCATCGCTTGATCGGTGCTGGCATCGTTGGCGTCAATGCAGGTGAGTTACTGGCAGAGGCGGTATTGGCGATAGAGATGGGTGCTGATGCGCATGATTTAGGGTTGACTATCCACGCCCATCCAACGTTATCCGAAACCATATGTTTTGCGGCGGAGATGAAAGAAGGTACGATTACGGACTTGTACATCAAAAAACGATAATCATTTTAATGTCAAATACCGATTTTCTACTGAAGCTGGCACAGCTTCTGCCTCAAGACAGGGTCTACACCGACCCTGTAGATTGTTACGCTTACGCCTATGATAACTCGCGTATTTTTCATTCGCCAATCGCAGTAGTTTTTCCGCTGAATGTTGAAGAAGTGCAAAGTATCATCAAACTTTGTAATACACATAAAGTACCGGTAGTACCTAGAGGGCGTGGTACCGGTACTGCCGGGGGCAGTGTGCCTGAGGCCGGTGGTGTGGCGCTTTCACTCGAGCGCATGAATAAGATTATCAGTGTAGATCCGGATAACCGCATGGCGATTATCGAGCCTGGCGTGTTGAATCAAGAACTGCAAGATGCGGTAAAGGGTGTGGGATTCTTTTGGCCGCCAGATCCATCTAGTGCTGCATATTGCAGTGTGGGCGGCAATCTGGCTACCTGTGCCGCTGGGCCGCACGCCGTGAAATATGGCGTGGCGCGCGACCATGTGTTGGGTTTAAAAGCGGTGACTGGTAACGGCGACATCATTAAAACCGGCTGTTATACCAGTAAAGGTGTCGTTGGCTATGACTTGACTAGATTGCTGGTTGGCTCGGAAGGCACGTTGGCGGTCATTGTTGAAGCCACACTCAAACTGACGCCGCTACCTAAATATACCGGCGGTTTAACGGCAGAGTTCGCAGATACTGCTAGCTGTGCACGTGCGATTGCGGCAATCATGGCGCAACCTTATACACCTAGTGCGTTGGAGTTTTTGGACAACGGCGCTTTGAATTTAATAAGGGATCGCCATAAAAATCTGTTGCCGGAGAATGCGCGTGCTTACCTGATGATAGAGGTGGATGGCTCTCAGCAGGAGATTGTTGAAGCTACCGAGGCGATTTTGCTCGCTTGCCAGGTTGAAGGCTTAATCGAAGCTAAGCGTGCCGAAGATACCAAGGCATTATGGGCCGCCCGTAAGGCTTTATCACCGCTACTGAAAGATATCGCCCCGAAAAAAATCAACGAAGATATTGCCGTACCGGTTTCACATTTGCCAGAATTATTGACTGGTTTAGAGAAGCTAGCGGCGCAATACCAAATCTCAAATGTGAATTTCGGCCATGCGGGTAACGGTAATATTCATGTGAATCTGCTAGTGAATCCTGATAATGCCGATGAAATGAAACGCGCTTACGAGTGCCTGGATGAGGTATTCAGCCTGGTGCTTGCATTGCAAGGCACGCTGTCAGGCGAACATGGCGTGGGTATAGCAAAACGCCCATTCGTCTCGCGTGAGATTGATGAAACTACCATGAACTTGATGAAAGCTGTCAAACTTACCTTTGACCCGGGTAATATTTTGAATCCAGGTAAGTTATTTCCTAAAAGCTAGTTGTTTGCAAAAAAGCTAGTAGCTTGCAAAAGACTGGCTATGCTTAAGTTTAGTCAGATTAGTTACAAGCCACCTCTTTGAGTGCCGCCTCTGGAAATTCAGATTTTAATTGTTTAAGTGTCGCTAATTGATTAACGGCAAGGTTGTTAAATACCAAACTAGAATGACCTTTGCCTTGATTGCGCAAGGTTTTCACTACATCTTTTACACCTTTGGCTCTAAGTTCATTGAGTAATTTAGTCGCCAGTTGCTCATCTTCAAAAATGCCAAATGAAATGGCGTTTTTCCATTTTGGTTCCTGCACTACAAATAACTCGCCTATACCTAAGGCTTTTAATTCTGCAGCTTTAGCTTGTGCCGCTGCTGCCGTCTTTAGCGGTGGCTCGTATACCCAAAAACGAGAGGCTTGCTGAGAGTTTTGTTCTTTAACTGTGGTTTGCAGATTTAGCTTAGCCACTGCACTTTGCGCGCTCGCCAGATTGTTTGCTGAAAAAACGCCCCACTCAAAACAGGCACTAACTGCGGATGCTGGTACTACGGTGTCTGCTTGAGGTGCTGCTTTGGCGGCAGTCGGAGATTCAACCGCTTTCTTTGGCAGTGCTTCGATTTCTTTTTGCGAGAGTACTTTGATCTTTTCGGGGTTAATCTCTGTAGCCTTGGCGATTGGCGCGCTCGGTAAAATATGGTCTAGATTAAAGTAGGCTAACAGCCCTAAGTTGATAAGTACTAGCGCCCAAACTAACCATTTCATTGTGATTCACTTTGCATAAATTTTTCCAGCAGATACAAACCTTGTAAGACCAAATTATCGACGATTACGGCCTGTTCTGTCATGTCACCCGTTAGGTGGCTTTTAATGATGTTTGAATTACCACCGCTAATCACAATATGCGGCACTTGTTTACAATGCTGCTGCAGCTCACAGGCCATGCGGTCAATGGCACCCAAGATTGCGTGCAGAGCACCTGCCAACATTGCATCTGCGGTGTTTTTGGCAAAAATTCCTAGCTGCGATTGCTGGGTAGAGGCTTGCATAGGCAACTGTGCCGTTGCAAGACCTAAGCTTTGTTGCATTAAATCCAGCCCCGGCAGAATCAGGCCGCCGATAAATGCTGCTTTATCCTTGTGCGATGCTGGTTGAATGCACAGCGCGTCTATCGTTACTGCGGTGCCAGCATTTACCACTACACAAGGTATTTGTTTGATATGCCATGCTGCGATAATTGCTGCCCAGCGGTCGCTGCCTAGTGTCGTGGGTTTGCCATAGTGATTGCTAACACCACAAGCTGCGGATTGTGCGCTTATCCAACGCGGCGTTGCGTTACGGGGTAATAAAGCTTTTATTTGCGCTTGAATCGTGTGGCCGGCAACGTTTGAAATCACAACGCGGGATGCAACAGGCAAAACCGCTGTTGTCAACTCGGCATGTAAGTAAGCACCTTGCTCAATGATAATCCCGCTCGTATTAAACAAACCCCATTTAAGCCGTGTATTACCCGCATCAATGGCCAGGATATTTTCATTGTTAGCTTGAATATTCATTTCTATCATGATGCAGCAGCTCGTAAACTAATCTCACCGGATGAAAAGCGTTGCTCGCCCAACGCGGTTTGCACCAGCAAAACACCATCTTCCGCGACATCAATGACTGTACCTAGTGTTGTTCGACCATCAGGATGCAGCATTTTTACCGGCATGTGCGCATAGGCGTGGTGTTGCGACCATTCATTGCGCACCGCAGTAAACCCCTGCTGCTCAAAGCTAGTCAACACTTCCGCCAAATTTTTTAATAGTATGCCAAGTAATTCATTGGGGTTAATCGCCTGTGCCGTGATGCTGGCTAAATCAATTGCAGGCTGGTCAATCTGCTGTTTAACGCTATCTGGCAGGTTCAGGTTGATACCCACACCAATCACCGCGGCGCTCGGCCCTTCCATATCGCCTTGTAGCTCAATCAAAATGCCCGCCAGCTTTTCGTGGCCTATCAGCACATCGTTAGGCCATTTGAGTTGCGCCTGCGTAATACCCAAGCCGTGCAGGGTGCGAATCAAGGCTACGCCCACCGCTAGACTCAAACCGGATAATGCCGATGCGCCACATTGAAAGCGCCATAGCAGCGAGAAGGTTAAACTGGCGCCTAAGCCTGCTTGCCAGCTACGGCCACGCCTGCCGCGGCCTTTGGTTTGCAGGTTAGCTGCCACGCAAGTGGCATGGGCTTGTCCGCTATTTATTTTCTTCATTAAATAGCTGTTAGTTGACTCTAAGTGGTCATGTACCTCTAATTTAAACCATGCCCGTGGTTCATCAATCGCCGCTAAAATCGCTTGCTCGTCTAATAAGGTCAAAGCGCGCGGTAGCTTATAACCGCGACCACGTACTGAAAAAATCTCAATACCCAAACTTTCTGCATGCTGCACGGCGTTCCAAACCGTGGCGCGCGATACATTAAAATGGCTGGCAATCGTTTCCCCAGAATGAAACTTGCCATCTGTGAGTAGTCGTAAAATAGGAAAAGTCAGTGTATTCATGCTGTGTTGAAGTTTAGCACAGGGTCTATAAATTACGTCTTAGATAAGGTGAGTAAAAGCGAGCTGGCAGCTTTGTGTATCAAAGCACTGCAGGGTAAAGCCCAACCGTGTAAAATATGTGCAACTACTTCGAGTTTAAAATATGTCAGCTGAAAAAACACCTATCCCGCTTGGTTCAAACTTTATTCGAGCGATTGTTGAAAAAGATTTAGAGCAAGGCGTCTATGCAAGTCGCAAATGGTCAGATAGGCCGGGCGATGCCGCACAACATGCTACTGGTCAACCTGACCCAGCGAAGATTCGCACCCGTTTCCCACCTGAACCAAATGGTTATCTACACATTGGCCATGCCAAAAGTATCTTCCTGAATTTTGGTTTGGCGCGTGATTATGCCGGTGTTTGCCATTTCCGGTTTGATGATACTAATCCCGAAAAGGAAAGCCAGGAGTTTGTAGATAGCATTAGTGATGCCGTGAAATGGCTAGGCTTTGACTGGGAGAATGTCGGCTCCAAACACAACCAAAATAGCATGTATTTTGCGAGTGATTATTTTGACCTTATGTATCGCGCAGCCGAGTGCCTGATCGAAGGCGGCCATGCCTATGTAGATAACCAAACGGCAGAAGAGATGCGCATCACGCGCGGCACGCTGACCGAGGCTGGTAAAAATTCACCGTGGCGCGACCGCACTGTGGCTGAAAACCTTACGTTATTCCGCGAAATGCGCGATGGCAAACACGCTGATGGCAGCATGGTATTACGCGCTAAAATCGACATGGCATCGCCAAATATCAACCTGCGCGACCCTGCAATCTATCGTATTAAACGTGCGCACCACCACAATACTGGTGATAAATGGTGCATCTACCCGATGTACACGTTTGCCCACCCGGTTGAAGATGCGCTAGAGCAAATCACGCACTCAATCTGCACCTTGGAGTTTGAAGATCAACGCCCGTTTTACGACTGGCTGTTAGAGCGTCTAGCAGAAGCTGGTTTGTTGGCACATCCGCTACCTAAGCAATATGAGTTTGCGCGCCTTAACCTGACTTATGTCGTTTTATCAAAACGCAAACTGATTGATTTGGTAGAAGACAAACACGTCAGTGGCTGGGACGACCCACGCTTGCCAACACTAGCAGGCGCGCGCCGCCGTGGTTACGTGGCCGAAGGTTTTAAGTTATTCACTGACCGTATCGGCGTATCAAAAGCCGATTCTTGGATTGAGTACACGATTCTGGAAGACTGCATGCGTGAAGTACTTAATGACTCCGCAGAACGCCGTATTGCCGTGCTGGACCCGATTAAACTGGTGATTGATAACTACCCGGAGAATCAGACTGAGGATTGTTTCGCACCTAACCATCCGCTCAAGCCCGAGCTAGGTAAACGTGTTGTACCTTTAACGCGCGAACTATGGATAGAACGTGAAGACTTTATGGAAGTGCCGAGCAAAGGGTTCTTTAGATTAGTGCCTGATGGCTTAGTGCGCTTGCGTTACGGCTACGTGGTGAAATGCACGGGTTTTGAAAAAGATACAGCAGGTAACGTGACCGTGGTGCATTGCGAATACCTGCCCGACACCAAATCAGGCACACCAGGTTCAGACAGTGTAAAAGTAAAAGGTAATATCCACTGGGTTTCAGTTGCACATGCCTATGAAGCCGAAGTGCGCTTGTACGATAGATTATTCAAAGAAGCGCATCCTGGGGCAGGTGGTAGAGATTACTTAGACGACATCAACCCCAGCTCAATCCAAGTGATTACCGCGCAGCTGGAGCCAAGCTTAAAAGATGCAAAACCTGAAGATAGATTTCAGTTTGAACGCCACGGCTACTTTGTTGCGGATAGAAAAGATAGCGTTGCGGGTAAGCCAGTGTTTAACCGTACAGTGACTTTGCGGGATGCGTGGCAGAAGTAAATTAACAGTTCAATATCATGAAAAAACACCGCAAACCGTCATCGAAAAACAAACTATCCAAAAAAATCGGTATGCCGCCAGGTAGCTTGGTGTATGTGGGTGATGTAGATGCGGACGCCGCAAAGATGCCTAAGCCTACGGTGACGGTGGTGGTGTATGACTCGACGGATTTTACCGAGCAGGTGTTGACTGATGATGAGCTGGCAGCCTTTAAAATAGATGATTACACCAAAGCTGATAAAAAATTGTGGTTGAATATCCACGGTGTGCATGATGTTGCATTGATTAAACAAATTGGCGATTTATTCCATCTCCATCCGCTGGTGCAGGAAGATATTCTCAATACTCAGCAGCGCCCTAAGATTGATGAGTATGATGACTACGTGTTTTTAGAAGCACGTAGTTTTAAGTACGACAAGGCCAATATGGCAGTGGATTCTGAGCAGATTGGTTTTGTATTGGGGCGCAATTATCTGCTGACGTTTCAAGAGCGTTCTACCGGAATCTTCGAGCCTGTGCGTGCGCGGATGCGTGTTAGCCGCGCACATATCCGTGAGCTGAGCGTTGATTACCTGGCCTATGCATTGTTAGATAGCGTGGTGGATAGGTATTTTAGTGTGCTGGAAGATGTGGGCGAGGCGAGTGAGATCTTGGAGGATTTATTGCTGCATAAGCCTTCAAACGCAGAGTTGCACAGCATTCACCAACTCAAGCATGTGAGTATAGAGCTGCGCCGCGCAGTGTGGCCGTTGCGTGAGGTGATTAACAGCCTAACCCGCAATGAAAATGATTTTTTTAAACCAAGCACCATGCCGTATTTGCGTGATGTGTATGACCATACGGTGAATTTCATCGAGTCGCTTGAGTCTATTCGCGATAGTTTAAGTGGCATGATGGATATTTACATGGCGAGTGTGAGTCAGCGAGTGAACCTGGAGGTGCGAGCGTTGACAGTGGTCGCCATGTTGTTCATGCCAGCTACGCTGATTGCGGGTATCTTTGGCATGAACTTTCATGAGATGCCGTGGTTAGCTGAGAAAAAC
>JAZJZG010000145.1:0-6681 GCA_040389995.1 Pseudomonadota bacterium
AAAACCAGAATTACTAGAAGTCGAACTAGTCAGTAAACCTGCTCCACCGCCAGTAGCTATTCAACCTGAACCCGCTCCGCAACAACCTGAGCCGCCAAAACCTAAAGTTGAACCTAAGCCAATTGTTAAACGCACGCCCATTGCAACGGTAGTCAAAAGTGAGCCTACGCCCTACACCGCGCCACCGGTCACTACGCCACCAACAGAAGTAGTCCCAGTGACGCCAGCGCCTGAAGTAGCGCCGCCTCCAGTGGTCGCAGCACCGCCAGTAGCACCACCACCTAAACCGGCTGGCCCTAGCCAGGTTGATATGAATGCTGCACGTGATAGCTACGGCAATACCTTGTGGGAGGCGATTGGTAAATACAAAAACTATCCTAGAATCGCTCAAATGCGTGGTTGGCAAGGAGATGTAGTGGTAGAACTGCTACTTGATGGCAGCGGTAATCTAAAGTCGAAGAAAATCCTTAAAAGCAGCAGTTACGAGGTTTTAGATAAAGAAGCATTGGCGATGGTGGATAAAGCCGCACCTTTCCCAGCACCACCAGAAGCCTTGCGTGGCAGCAGTTTCAGCATTAAAGTGCCGATTCCCTTTAGACTTGAATAAACGCTTCAGCAGCCTTGATCTACGCCTATGGAGTCTAAAAAATGATCAAGAAAAATAAATCTATTAAAGACTTGCTGCTCATTCATGAGCTTGCTTTCATCTTACTCATTTTATTAGCAGCTACCGCAGGCGCTATTGGTATCCACCTATGGGAGAAATCCAGCCAAGAATCTAGTCGCATCAACTCCTTGGTACAAGAAGTACAGCAAACTCGTGGTGATTTATATCGGCAGATGAAAGAACTATTTGATGCTTATTTTTTAGAGGATGCGGGCGCACGCGCAGAATATGACAACTTTACGATTACCGTAGAACAACATTTTGCTCAACTTAACAACATCACAAAAGGCGCTGCTGAAAAGTCTGCAATCAATGATCTTCATGCAAGTTATCAAGAGTTTGTATTTGAAACCTCGACATTATTTGACCAGTACAAAGGCATTAACAATGATGCCACCAAAAATGCGATTAAACACGCGTTAAACACCGGCCTGGAAACCGGTCTTTTTAAGCATTATGAAGAAATCCTTGCCCGTACAGAAAAACTACTCAATCAACAGCAAAGCGAGTTGAATAAACAGCTTCAAGACACTAAGCGAACCTCAACCATCTTATTGATCATTCCACTGCTGTTAGCAATATTGCTGTTGATTTTCTCAAGAGTATTTCTAAAACGTGCAATCGTCAGGCCTATCAATGGCGTACTAAAAGCCACCTCAGAGATCAGCGCAGGTAACCTGAGCTACAGAGCTCCTGAAGAAGGCGTGCAAGAACTAACATTGGTATCTAAAGCCATCAATGACATGGCAGATAAATTAATCATCAGCCAGGAAACATTGGTGCGTACTGAAAAACAAGCGGCACAAGGTTTATTAGTTCCCATGCTGGCACATAATATTCGCAACCCATTGGCAAGCATCAGGGCGACAGCGCAAGTAATGGATAGCCCCGAGCATGACTTAGACACACGTGAGTCACTAGTTGGCATTATTGATACGGTTGATAGGTTAGAGCGCTGGACTGGAGCGCTGCTGGCTTATTTGCATCCATTGAAACCGCAAGTGAGCGAGACCTGCGTTAGAGATATAGCAGAAGGTGCGCTAAGGCCATTACAGCAAAAAATAAAAGAGAAATCCATACTGCTTAAGCTGCCAGTTTGGCCGAAAAACAATGCTATCTTTACCGATCAGCATCTACTAGAACAAGTCATTTACAATTTACTGTTAAACGCAATTGATGCCTCGCATAAAGCAAGCCAGATCGACATCAAGTTTGAAACCTCACAACAGGAATTAACCCTGCAATTGCTGGACCGTGGCTGTGGTATGCCATTTACCCCTGATCCCAGCGCTATCAGTGCACCAACCACAAAAAGATTCGGCACGGGCATCGGCATCCCGTTTGCCTTTAAGGTATGCGATGCTTTAGGTGGTACGCTAAAATTTGAAGCTAGATCTGGCGGTGGCACTGCAATCACCATAACCTTACCCAAAACATTGAGCCTGCCAGCCAATTAAAAGCTATATTGAGTAGTTTTGGTGCTCATTTAAACTACGCAATATAAATATTGTCACTTTCATGACATATCCTCTTGCCTAATCTGGGCTTTTTATCAACAATATGGGTAGACCATTATGAATACATTAACGCTAAACCAAGCTGTTCCAGATTTTCAGTTACCTGCCACCAGCGGCAAAGTTTTTCAACTTGCCGACCACCTCGGCAAGACCTTAGTCATCTACTTCTACCCCAAAGATTCAACGCCAGGTTGCACCACGCAGGGCATGCAATTTAGAGATACCTACACAGAATTTCAATCCAGCAATACCGAGATTTTTGGCATATCACGTGACAAGCTAAAATCTCACGAGAATTTCAAAGCTAAGTTCAGTTTTCCGTTTGAATTGCTGGCAGATACTGAAGAGCTCGCTTGCTCGATATTTGGCGTGATGAAAATGAAAAACATGTATGGCAAGCAAGTGCGCGGTATAGAACGCAGCACGTTTATTATTGATAAAAATGGCATCTTGGTAAAAGAATGGCGTGGCGTTAAGGTGGATGGTCACGTCACTGAAGTTCTTAATTTTATTCAATCACTTTAATTTCACGTAAGCACCTTTAAACTTCATTTAACATAGAAAGTAAATTCATGGCTAAAAAACCGACTAGTGCCACTAAGCTTTTTGTACTTGATACCAATGTGTTAATGCATGACCCGTCTAGTTTGTTCCGCTTTGAAGAGCATGATATTTTTCTACCGATGGTAACGCTAGAAGAGCTGGACAACAATAAAAAAGGCTTAACTGAGGTTGCCCGTAACGCGCGCCAAGCCAGCCGCAATCTAGAAGAAATCGTAGGTACGGATTTAATCGATCTGGAGCTGGGCTGTCCGTTGGCAATCAATGGTAATAAGTATCCTACTGGACGTTTATTCTTACAAACAACACAAGTCACAGTTGAACTACCAGGGTTAGCCGGCAGCAAGGCCGATAATCAAATTTTAGGCGTTGTGTTGGATTTACAGAGAAGCCATCCAAATCGCCAAGTAATATTAGTCAGTAAAGACATCAATATCCGCATTAAAGCACGTGCAATGGGCATGCCTGCGGAAGATTATTTTAATGACAAGGTATTAGAAGACACCGAGCTTTTATATAGTGGCATGATAGAGTTGCCGGCAGACTTTTGGGATAAGCACAGTAAGGCACTTGAATCTTGGCAAGAGTCTGGACGCATGTTTTACAGACTGACCGGCCCGCTTTGTAAAAATTTCCTAGTCAACGAATTTGTATATTATGAGTTTGAAAAACCGTTCCATGCCATAGTACGTAGCGTCGAAGGCAACACGGCAGTCTTAGAAGTAGTAAAAGACCACCTTATCCCCAAACACAATATTTGGGGCATTACTGCCCGCAACCGCGAGCAGAATTTTGCGCTTAATTTGCTGATGGACCCTGAGATTGATTTCGTCACATTATTAGGCCAGGCCGGCACAGGTAAAACCTTGCTGACTTTGGCGTCGGCACTAACTCAAGTATTGGACAAAAAAATATACTCCGAAATTATCATGACCCGCGTTACGGTATCTGTAGGGGAAGATATAGGATTCTTACCAGGTACTGAAGAAGAAAAAATGGGTCCGTGGATGGGCGCGTTAGATGATAATTTAGATGTGCTGAATAAAAGTGACGAAGATGCCGGCGAATGGGGACGTGCCGCGACGCAAGATTTAATTCGTAGCCGCATCAAGGTCAAGTCACTTAACTTTATGCGAGGCCGCACATTTTTAAATAAGTTCCTAATCATCGACGAAGCACAAAACTTAACGCCCAAGCAGATGAAAACCCTTATCACCCGAGCGGGGCCTGGTACCAAAGTGGTGTGCTTAGGTAATATTGCACAAATTGACACGCCTTACTTAACTGAAGGCAGCTCAGGCCTAACTTATGTTGTAGACAGATTCAAAGGTTGGAGTCATAACGGCCACGTCACCTTACTGCGCGGCGAACGGTCGCGTTTAGCTGACTTTGCTGCAGAAGCTTTGTAGATAAGCATGAGCAAAGGCTTTTATACACTACTTGTTGCACAGTTTTTGTCCGCACTTGCTGACAATGCCTTGTTGTTTGCCGCTATTGCTTTATTACAACAAATGCACGCACCAGGGTGGCACGAGCCTTTGCTTCTGCAGTTTTTTGTCATTTCTTACATCGTACTCGCGCCTTTTGTTGGCTCGTTCGCTGATGCGCTGCCAAAAGGCCGGGTCATGTTTCTTGCTAATGGCATCAAATTCTTTGGCAGCCTCGCCATGCTATTAGGCATGCCACCACTATATGCTTATGGCATTGTGGGCATAGGCGCAGCAGCATACTCTCCGGCTAAATATGGGATATTGACGGAACTACTTCCCCCCAGCAAGCTGGTAAGTGCTAATGGATGGATGGAGGGTTCAACCGTTATTGCCATTATTTTAGGGGCCATTATTGGCGGAAAAATGGCAAGCATCACGCCGCAAGGCGCCATAATAGCGATTACCGCTATGTATTTAATCGCCGCTGGATTCAATATATTTATCCCTAAACTGCCTATTGATCACACCATTGCCAAAAAAGATCCCTGGAATATTCTCCGTGACTTTTATCAGTCATTTATTGCGCTATGGCACGACCCGCTAGGTCAGGTTTCACTTTCAGTCACCACACTGTTCTGGGGCGCTGGTGCCACCTTAAGACTGGTTGTAATTGCTTGGGCAGGCATTACCTTAGGTCTTGGTTTAGATCATGCAACGCAACTCACAGCCATGGTTGCAATAGGTGTAGCGCTAGGTGCTGTGATTGCTGCGCGTTTTATTACATTAGAAAACTCGGTAAAGGTATTACCCGCAGGCATTTTCATGGGGATACTGGTCATTGCCATGATATTGGTGAAAGAATGGCATATAGCCGCGCTTTTACTATTTATCATAGGCGTGCTCAGTGGTTTTTTTGTGGTGCCGCTAAACGCTCTGCTGCAGCATAGAGGCCATCTACTGATTGGTGCCGGTCACTCTATTGCAGTACAGAACTTCAATGAGAATCTAGGGATTCTAGTATTAAGTGGCGCTTATACCCTGATGGTAAAAGCGAATCTACAGATGAATCATATTGTAGTGGCTTTTGGCTTGTTCGTTATTATCTCCATGAGTTTGATTAACCGCTTATACCGCCGACATATCATGCAGAGTTATTAACCATAATTCAGCCAAATAAAAAGCCTTGGTTTTCACCAAGGCTTTTTATTGGCCATACTTCGCTTAATGCAATTTCACTTGTGCTTCTGTACGCCGGGTTATCAAGCGCGCCAAAGTTTGTAAAAACACGGAGAAGAAACCATGCAATGCCATTAAATGCATTTTATATAGTGACTGATACATCAACCTAGCAAACATGCCCTCAATAAATAAACTGCCGCCGGATATGGAGCCCATCAAGCTACCTACGGTTGAATAGCGGCCTAAATTTACCAAGGAACCATAATCACGATAGGTATACTCTGGCAATTCCGTTTTACCATCTATTCGACACCTTACCGTTTTAATTAACATGGATGCCTGTTGATGCGCAGATTGCGCTCTAGGTGGCACCGTTTGGTCATGACCCGGCCATGGACAGGCGGCACAATCACCAAAGGCAAATATATTGCTATCCAGTGTAGTTTGCAAGGTACGGTGCACCACTAACTGGTTAATGCGGTTGGTTTCCAAACCATCGATCTCATGCAAAAAATCAGGTGCTTTAATTCCTGCCGCCCATATCACAAGTGCTGACGGAATAAAACGGCCACTATGCGTATAAATACCTTTGCTAGTCACTTCTGTAACACGTTCACTGGTATATAAATTGACGTTTAATTTCCT
Organism: Pseudomonadota bacterium; assembly: GCA_040389995.1. Lineage (GTDB taxonomy): Bacteria > Pseudomonadota > Gammaproteobacteria > Burkholderiales > Methylophilaceae > Methylotenera. The sequence continues at coordinate 6,000 of JAZJZG010000145.1, forward strand.
AAGTTCCAAATCCACAGAATTAGAAAGTTTTTCTGGCAATGCCGGCAATACCCGCTCACTCGCTTCTATCAATGAGATTTTAATATCACGGTCAGGGTCAATTTTATCAAGGCCGTAAGCCGTTAACTCACGCGTGGTATTGTGCAATTCTGCGGACAGCTCCACACCGGTAGCACCAGCTCCAACAATCACCACCTCAAGCTGCCCTTCATGTATCGCTTCAACTTGTGTTTGCGCCCGTACCAAGGCGTTGTGTAAACGGCGATGAAATTTTTCTGCCTGTTCTTGCGTATCTAATGCAATGGAATATTCACTAGCGCCTTTAATGCCAAAGTCATTGGTTGTACTGCCGACAGCAATAATGAGTGTATCGTAATTAAAAGTACGACTAGGAATCACTTCTAGCCCATCCTCATCGTAATGTGGCGAGATTGTGATTTCACGCTCGGCTCTATTTAAACTATCCATACTGCCGAGACGGAAATTAAAATGATGCCAATGTGCTTGGGCAAGGTAATCTAACTCATGTTTTTCTGGATTCATACTACCCGCAGCAATTTCATGCAGCAAGGGCTTCCATACATGTGTTTTAGATTTATCAATCAGCGTGATAATGGCACGACCTTTACGGCCAAGCGTATCGCCTAATTTGGTCGCCAATTCCAGGCCACCAGCGCCACCA
>JAZJZG010000146.1:0-6761 GCA_040389995.1 Pseudomonadota bacterium
CTGGGTGGTGCGCTTTCTGGCGCAAAAAATTCACGTGGATGCGGTTCAAACGTCATCACGGCGGAAGTTAAATGCAACGCTTGTGCGTTTTCAATCAGCTTTTTTAATAACTCCTGATGACCCAGATGCATGCCGTCAAAATTGCCGATTGCAAGTGCACAAGGTTGTTGCAAGATACTTGGGATATGACGATAAATTTGCATCATTTTTTTAAACCTTGCATTAATTCTCCACTCTGCGCATGTAATCGCGCGGCCTAAAGCCTAGCAACAGTAAAGTCGCAAAATAACTCACACCGCCTAATGTCACTAAGCCGCTGATATAAACCAAGCGCTTCATCAAGCTAAATTTTAACCATGCGTTAGTATCGCCCATAGCGAAATATAAGATAATGCCCATGACACTTAGCGCTATCAATAGCTTGAACATAAAAACAAACCAACCGGGCTGTGGTTGGTAAACATTGGCTTTACGCAAATGATAATAGAGTAGCGCAGCATTAAGACAAGCGCCTAAGCCAATAGCCAGAGCAAGCCCTGCATGTTGCAGATGCAACACAAATACAAAAATCACATTCATCAGCTGTGTGACTATGAGTGTAAATATCGCAACTTTAACCGGTGTTTTAATATTTTGCCTTGCATAGAAGCCTGGCGCTAATATTTTAACTAGAATCAGCCCTAACAAACCTACACTATAAGCAATTAACGCCTGCTCAGTCATGACCGCATCATGCCCGGTAAATTTTCCGTAATGAAATAAAGCAATCACCAAAGGTGCCGCTAATACCGCCAGAGCAACCGCCGCTGGTGCTGCCAAAATAAAGGTCAAGCGCAAACCCCAGTCAAGCAGATGTGAGTATTCACCATCATTCTTGCCTGCATAGGCTTTAGATAAACTAGGCAGTAATATAGTGCCTAACGCTACCCCCAACACCCCGGTAGGAAACTCCATCAACCTATCTGCGTAATATAACCAGCTCACACTACCTGTAGCCAGGAACGAGGCAAAGATCGTATTGGTAATCATCGAAATTTGCGCCACTGAAACGCCTAATATAGCTGGGCCCATGAGTTTTAGGATACGCCAAACGCCATCATCGTCTTGATGTAAGTCAAACCTAGGCAATAGTCCGATTTGCTTTAAAAATGGTATCTGAAACACCAACTGTAAAAACCCGCCAAAAAATACCGCCCACGCCAATACCTTAATTGGCTCAGCGAAATGATCTGCAAAAAGTAATACCGCAGCTATCATGGAGACATTGAGCCACACTGGTGTAAATGCTGGAATACCGAAACGATTATAGGTGTTCAGTACACCGCCAGCCATGGAAACCAATGAGATAAAGAAAATATATGGAAACGTAATACGCAACAACTCAACCGTAAGTTGCATTTTAGCAGGATTGGCATGAAAGCCTGGTGCAATCAAAATAACCAGCCAAGGTGCCGCCAGCATGCCTAATAGCGTTACCAGCACCAATATCAAACCTAACCAGGTGGCTACACGGTTGATCAGGCTATGTGTATCAGCAAAACTACGCTGACTTTTATATTCCGCTAAAATAGGCACAAAAGCTTGGCTAAACGCACCTTCGGCTGAAATTCGCCGTAATAGATTAGGGATTTTAAACGCAACGATGAATGCATCGCTCAGCATGCCGGCACCGAACACACGGGCAATGAGCGTGTCACGCACAAAACCTAGTATGCGTGAAACAAAGGTCATGCTACCGACCTTGGCTAGAGCTTTCAGTAAATTCATGCGTGACTATTTAACAATTGCAGGTTGGGAAAGTAGCAAGAAAATTGGTTTATTAACAACATATTGCATGATTTTAGCATGCAAGCTGATATCGGGCATAACTACTCGTGATATTTACTTGATTAAAACTTGCAAAATATTTATAAAATAGCTATAGTTATGGGCTTCGTATTTTGATTAGCTTTTAGGAAAAACACAGATGGCAAATACCGCACAAGCAAGAAAACGTGCTCGTCAAGCAGTTAAGCAACGTGCACACAATGCAAGTTTGCGTTCTACTCTGCGTACAGCGATTAAAAAAATTATTAAAGCAGTAGAAGGCGGCGATAAGGCTGCAGCTACAGCGGCTTACAGTGAAAACGTAAGTGTGATTGACCGTATTGCGGACAAACAAATTATTCACAAGAATAAAGCATCACGTCATAAAAGCCGCTTAAATGCAGCGATTAAGGCGATGGCATAACGCTAAGCTTTAAAAGTAAGACCTAATAAAAAAGCCGAATTTATATTCGGCTTTTTTATTATTCAAACTGAATTATTTTCCGAATTAATTTTCCACGCCTACTTAAGTTAAATACGGTTTAAATTAAATACGGCTAAGTTAAATGGCGACATATTACTTGCCGATATTCAGCTCTGCACGTACTTGCATCGCCTGTCTAATGGCTTCGTCACGACTTGTATTGATAACGGTAAAATGCCCCATCTTACGGCCATAGCGTGCTTGCTGTTTGCCATACAGATGCATTTTAAGTAGCGGATTATTAAATGCATGCTGCCAAGCCGGTTCAACTTGCTTGTCATTATCAGTAGCCCAGATATCACCCAGTATATTTACCATCACCGCTGAACTATGTTGTCGACTGCTGCCTAACGGCAAGCCTGTCATTACGCGGACTTGTTGTTCAAACTGATTAGTCACACAGGCATCAATGGTGTAATGCCCGGAATTATGTGGTCGCGGCGCCATTTCATTGACTAACAGTTCGCCATTGCACACAAAAAACTCCACACCCATCACACCCGTATAATCAAGCTTTTCGGCGACCATAATCGCCAGCTTTTGCGCCTGATGACTCACTGCATCGCTGCCGCGCGCAGGCACAATCGAAACATCCAGAATCCCGTTAAGATGGCTATTTTCTGAAGTAGGGAACGTCACAACATTACCCTGTACATCTCGCGCTAACACTACCGAGACTTCATAATCAAGCTTAAGCATTTTTTCAAGCACACATTCTTCGCGCTCAAATTCTTTAAATGCCACTTGCGCCTCATGTTGATTCTTTACTCTTGCCTGACCTTTACCATCATAACCAAACCGTGCAACTTTTAAAATTGCCGGGTAGATATCGCTTTCATCATCCGGAAAATCCTCAACCTCATTGATGACAACATAAGGTGCAACTGGCAAACCCGCATGTTTAAGGAAGTTTTTTTCACTCACTCTATGCTGCGCAATCGCTGGGGCGCACAGGTGTGGTTTCTGCTAAGAACGACAACGAGTCTGCAGGCACATTCTCAAACTCTGTACTAATGGCAGCACAAGTACTGGCTAATTCAGCCAATGCAATTTTGTTATCAAAGGCGGCATGAATATGTACATCAGCAATTTTACCTGCAGGACTATTTACATCCGGGTCCAGCACCGTAACGCGATAACCCATTTCATGTGCAGCAATCACAAAGAAGCGTCCAAGTTGACCGCCACCTAGCATCCCTAGCATAGCCGGCGGCAAAATCACCTGAGAATTGTTTAAAGTTTCATGACTCATAGATTGAATACGTATTTCTAATTAGTTTATTTTGCGCTTATTTACTTTTATTCACTGTTATCACCAGCAATTTAATGCCATCTACACTTTCCCTGTCAGCACCATTAGGGTTTATCTGTTAGCTCCATTAGCTGGACTTTGTTAGCTTGCTTTGCACGAAACTCTGATAATTTTTGCGCCAGAGCTGCGTCATGATTAGCCAGTATAGAAGCTGCAAACAAGCCGGCATTCGCAGCACCCGCCTCGCCAATGGCAAAAGTGGCCACTGGGATACCTTTAGGCATTTGCACGATAGATAATAGCGAATCCTGGCCTTGTAAATGTTTAGAAGGCACAGGCACACCTAATACTGGCAACGTGGTTTTAGCTGCCACCATGCCAGGCAAATGCGCAGCGCCGCCAGCACCGGCAATAATCACCTGATAGCCTTTTTTAGCGGCGGTTTCAGCAAAGCTAAACATTAAATCCGGTGTGCGATGCGCTGAAACAACTTCTGCCGTATAAGCAATATCAAAATCCGCCAGCATCTGTGCCGCAGCTTTCATAATAGGCCAATCGCTATCAGACCCCATAATGATGGCTACTAAAGCTTGTTTTTCCATCGACATTCCTTCTGTTATTCTTCTAAATCAAATATGTCAAAAATTAACGCAATGCATTAAAGCCACGTATTATTAAAGCAAAACCAGATTATCTCTATGTATGAGTTCTGACTCTTCCACATAGCCCAGCACTTTCTCAATTTCGCTGCTAGGCTTACGCATGATACGCAGCGCTTCAGTCGCTGAATAATTCACCAAGCCACGCGCTATTTCCCTGCCACTGCCATCACAACAGACAACCACTTCGCCACGCTCAAAACTACCATCAACTGCGGTTACACCAATGGGCAATAAACTCTTTCCATCTTGCTGGATGACTTTAACCGCGCCGGCATCCAGCGTTAACTTGCCGCGCAATTGCAGATGGTCTGCCAACCATTGCTTACGTGCGGTAGTTTTCATTTCCGTAGTTTGCAGATGCGTACCGATCACCTCACCGGCACTCAAACGTACCAGCACATCCTTCTCACGACCTGAAGCAATCACTGTGTTTGCACCACTGCGTGCAGCACGCTTAGCGGCTAATATCTTGGTCAACATACCGCCAGTACCTACGCTGCTACCTGCGCCTCCAGCCATTTCTTCCAATGCTGCATCACCGGCTGTGGCATGCTGTATAAATTTCGCAGTTTTATCCTTACGCGGATCAGCAGAGTAAAGCCCCTGCTGGTCGGTCAAAATCACCAAGGTGTCGGCTTCTATCAAATTAGCCACTAACGAACCTAAAGTATCGTTATCACCAAAGCGAATTTCATCGGTCACCACCGTATCGTTTTCATTGATAATCGGAATCACGTTCAGATCAAGCAAAGTCCGCAAGGTACTGCGTGCATTAAGATAACGCTTTCTATCGGCTAAGTCATCATGGGTAAGCAGCACTTGCGCGGTGTGCAGTTGATGCCGGCTAAAACAGCTCTCATACATCTGCACCAAACCCATTTGGCCGACAGCAGCAGCAGCCTGCAACTCATTCACGGCTACTGGTCGTTTCTTCCAGCCTAAACGCTGCATACCTTCAGCAACAGCACCGCTCGATACCAAGACAATATGCTTACCTTGTTTCACCAACGCAGCAATTTGTGCTGCCCACTGCGCAATAGCTATTCGGTCCAACCCATTGCCATTATTCGTGACTAGGCTGGAACCAACCTTGACCACAATGACTTTAGCATTAAATAATAGGGATTGGGGTGCCATAGTTTTGGTTTGGGGCGATTGCATTTTATGCGTCTTTTTGTGTCACCGCTTTAGTAGCTGCATTTTCGTTAATCAAGTCAGCCTCACTCAAATCACTATCTATTGATATATCGCCAGCCAAATGTTTATTTTCATCGATATGCTGCATGATGGCGTAAGTCAGCTCTTTACAACCGATGCCACTAATCGCCGAGATAGAGAATACGCGACCCTGCCAGCCATAATCTTTGACGAATTTTTTGATGACCTTTTCTGACTCTGGCAACATGTCGATTTTATTTAACACTAGCCAACGCGGCTTATCATAGAGCGACTCATCATATTTCCTGAGTTCTTCAACGATTGCCTGGGCTTCGTGCACTGGGTCAACCGCTTCATCAAACGGCGCAATATCAACGATATGCAATAGCAGCGATGTACGCTGTAAATGGCGTAAGAATTGATGGCCAAGGCCAGCGCCTTCAGCCGCGCCTTCGATGATGCCTGGAATATCCGCAATCACGAAACTACGTTCAGCATCGACGCGCACTACGCCCAGATTTGGGTGCAAGGTAGTAAAAGGATAATCTGCCACTTTTGGTTTTGCGGCCGAGACTGAACGAATAAATGTAGATTTACCCGCATTTGGCATACCTAACAAACCCACGTCAGCCAGCACTTTAAGCTCTAGGTAAAGCTCGAACTCCTCGCCTACCTCACCTTTGGTGCATTGGCGCGGCGCACGATTCACGCTAGATTTAAAATGCACATTCCCCAAGCCGCCTTTGCCGCCTGATGCCATCTGCGCACGTTGACCATGCTCGCTTAAATCCACCAACATTTGCTCACTGGCTTTATCTGAAATTACCGTGCCTACAGGCACGCGTAGCAGCATATCTTCACCTTTAGCGCCATAGCACTCGGCACTACGGCCATTTTCACCACGCTGCGCACGGAAAACGCGCGTATAGCGATAATCAACTAAAGTATTAATATTACGGTCTGCTTCTATGATAATAGAACCGCCACGACCACCGTCACCGCCACTAGGGCCGCCCATAGGTTCATATTTCTCACGACGAAACGTAGCAACGCCGTTACCACCGTCACCTGCGAATATTCTAATCGTTGCTTCGTCTATAAATTTCATATGTAGAGTTTACCAAATAAAAAAGCCCCATCAAACGATGAGGCTTTAATAAAATCAATTTAACTTAAGCTGTAACAATAATGCTTACAGTGTGGCGTTTTAACGCGCCTTTGATTGCAAAAGCCACTTTACCATCCGCTTTAGCGTATAAAGTGTGGTCTTTACCCATGCCAACATTAAGGCCGGGATAGTGCACAGTTCCTCTTTGTCTGACAATAATATTACCTGAAATTGCGGGTTGTCCACCGTAAATTTTTATTCCCAATCGTTTGCTATGCGATTCACGGCCGT
>JAZJZG010000147.1:0-3110 GCA_040389995.1 Pseudomonadota bacterium
AACGTAAAGATTAGACTACCTTTGCTCACCTGAGGTCTTTCATGACCTTAAAAATATAAAGCCCAAGTCAATTGTTTGAATCCAAACTGTATTTTGCAACGTAAAATAGCTTATCAGTCATTCAATAATAAAGCTTATGGCATCATACATCACTGTTAAAAACCTATTTTCTTCCGCCACTATGGGACTTGTCACTGCCGTTACCGTAGCATGTTCACCAGTTAAAACGCTTAATGCCTTCGTGCCTAGCGATGGCTATCAACTTCATGTAGATATTGCTTATGGTGATTTATCACGTCAAAAACTGGATGTATATCAACCTAAACAGCAGAATAAAAAGTTGCCGGTGGTGCTTTTTTATTATGGCGGCAGCTGGGATTCTGGTGATAAAGCTGATTACAAGTTTGCAGCAGAGGCGTTTACCTCTAATGGTTTTGTGACGGTGATACCAGATTATCGTGTGTATCCAGAAGTTGCTTTCCCAGGTTTTATGGCAGATCCCGCCACTGCGGCTAAATGGGTTAAAGATCATATCCAAGAGTTTGGTGGTGATCCGAATCGTGTCTTTTTAGCAGGCCATTCAGCAGGTGCACATATTGCGGTAATGCTTAGTTTAAATGATCAATACTTAGAGAAGGAACACCTAAAACCTACTGATTTTCGTGGCACCATAGGGTCTGCCGGACCCTATGATTTTTTGCCTGTCCAGACTGATCGCCTAAAGGCCATATTTGGGCCGGAAAATCAGCGCTGGAAATCGCAACCGATTGAATTTGTCACAGGTAAAAATCAACCTATGCTCTTACTGGTCGGGCTGAAAGATACGACTGTTTGGACGCATAACACATACAATTTAGCTGCCAAAATCAAAGCTAAAGGTGGCTCAGTGCAAGTAGTAGAGTTTCCGACTTATGGTCATATTGATATGGCGGCTAAGCTGGCTAAACCATTACGCGGCAATGGAGAGTTACTTAAACCTATAGTAGATTTTATCAATAGCCATTAGCATATTAGAAGCATGGCGATTTTTTTAATGAGTAATTAAGTCGCCATCAAGCATTTTATTTTCCAATGTCTGATGGATCTGTTCCATCAGAAAGTCTGTAGATTCACGACCTAATTTGGATTCGCGCATCGCCATATGCCAGCTTGAAATACAGTTTCTTAGATCAATTTCATTATCACATTGGCTAATGCGTTCTTTCATGCTTCGCCCCATCAGTCCTAAGTAATCGTCGGTTGCGTTGATGAGTATGGTTTTTACCGCCGCAAATTTTGCAGGGTTGATAGGTGCTGTGGTGGTTTCAGGGTTAAAGAATGGTAGGGTAGTGAACGAAGGTTGAGTAGTGCTAGTGCTGGGACTATTGCTCGTGACTGAGCTACTATCGACACCACTTTGATGCCGTTGAATAAACCCGCTAGACTCCAGCTTTTGAATGGTATCAATTAAGATCTCTTTTTTGAAAAACTTTTCTAAATCATCAATGTTTCTAATGCCGTTGATTAGCAATAAAACTTGTCGTTCTCTGACGTTTAACGTGCGTTTTTCATTCACAAACTCGTTGTAACCAAGCGCAGATTTTTCATACACCATATATATTCTTTTTAAGAAATTTATATGGCGCATTTTACTTAGTGATTATTACACTAAGATTGCAGTTTACCGAGTGCGTCTAGCTTTTCTACTTTAATTCTGAGGTGGAAATTACACTGACTGCTCTTGTGATTCCATGAACGCACGACGGAACTGGATAGGATTTGAGATGCCAGGAATGGGTGCTTGTGGCGTACCGGCACCAGACAGGATGAGTGTGCCATAATTGAAAATTCGCCCTAATACATTTTGATTGACTTGAATGCTTTCAACTTTGTTAATATTGATTTCGATGGTATGCCTACTAATGAAGCCGAATTTGGCGATTACACGTTTGTTGGTAAAGGCCAGTTCCGTGGTTTTATAACGGATATAGGCCATCACTAGGAAAATCAGGCCAATCCCAAACACAGGCAGCAGGATAATGCCCGGTATGGTGAGATGTGCCAGTGACCACAGGCTGATATGTCCCATGTGGATGATTCTTTCATCATTAATGAGCGCATCTTCTATATAGCTTGCCATCGGTTTTCCTAAGTTTTTAATGCGAGAGTGTGATTTTTAGTTAGTTCTTAACGTACAGCAACTATTTTAATCAGTAAAACTAGCTGTCAAATAATACCAGCGACCTTCTATACGTACAAACTGGCTTAGCTCGTGCAATCGTTCTGCTTTACCATTGATTTTATAACGTGCGACAAACTCTACAGTCGCCGTGGTCTCGCTAGTGAGTACCGCCTGTTTTACCTGCAAACCTAGCCATTTAGTCGGCGGCTCTGCATTTAGGTTGAGTGCAGCAGGTCTGGTGTCGGGATGCCATGTTTGTAATAGATAATCTTCCAGTTCCAGCACATAAGCCGTATAGCGTGAGCGCATCAGTGCCTCGGCCGTTGGCGCCGCCATGCCTAGGTGATAGGTTGCGCAGCAAGTCTGGTAATGCTTGCTGCTCCCACATGGGCAGCAGTCGGTTATTAAAGTTTTAGATGATTTCACGCGTTTCTAAAAATTCAATATCAGGATAACGCTCTTGCGCCATTTGTAAATTCACCCGGTTTGGTGCGAGGTATACATATTCTTCAGCACCATCCAAGGCCACGTTAAAGCCGTATTTGTCGGCAATCGCGCTGAGGTCCGCATCTTTACCACGTAACCATCTGGCGGTATAGCAATCATAATTCTCGAATACAATATCCACGCCATATTCATGCTCTAGTCGATGCGCTACCACGTCAAACTGCAGCATGCCGACTGCGCCCAATATCAAATCGTTAGATAGTAGTGGACGGAACAGTTGTGAAGCGCCTTCTTCTGCCAGCTGTTGCAAACCTTTTTGCAGTTGCTTCATTTTGAGTGGATTTTTTAAGCGTGCACGACGGAAAAACTCAGGCGCAAATGATGGAATACCGGTGAATCTCAGCGTTTCACCCTCACTAAAAGTGTCACCAACTTTAATCGTACCGTGATTAGGAATACCGATAATGTCGCCTGAATAAGCTTCGTCCATGGTAGTGCGGTC
>JAZJZG010000148.1:0-2941 GCA_040389995.1 Pseudomonadota bacterium
GTTCAAGCTTGATCTTGGGTAGGAAATCAACGACATACTCAGCACCGCGGTAAAGTTCGGTATGGCCTTTTTGACGGCCAAAGCCTTTTACTTCAGTCACGGTTAAGCCGTTTACGCCAATATTCGACAATGATTCACGCACTTCATCTAACTTGAATGGTTTAATGATTGCTTCAATTTTTTTCATGCTGGCCGAGCTCCCTAATGTGTATAGCTGAGTAATCTAATATGTGTCGTCGAGTGAAGCATTAAAACAATATATAAATGTTACTGTAAGTATTGCGCAAAATCTAGTTTAACCATACTTAACTAATAATAGCTGACTCAGCTCGCTGATTTAATATAATTGCCAGATTTAACAGTAATTGGCAGCCGCCTATCCTTACCAAAACCTTTGTGCGTAATGCGCACGCCCACTGGTGATTGGCGACGCTTGTATTCATTACGGTCTATCAGAGTAATCACACGGTTGACATCAGCTGCGGCGTAGCCCATTTCAATAATCTTTGCACAGCTCAAGTCATCTTCAACATAAGCTTCCATAATGCCATCTAGCACATCATACGGCGGTAAACTATCTTGATCGGTTTGGTCTGCGCGCAACTCCGCTGAAGGCGGCCTAGTAATGATACGCTGCGGAATCACCTGCGACAGGCTATTGCGGTAATTAGACAATTGATACACCATCGTTTTTGGTACATCTTTCAATAATGCAAAACCACCCGCCATATCACCATACAAGGTGCAATAGCCCACAGCCATCTCACTTTTATTGCCGGTAGTCAGCACGATACTGCCAAATTTGTTTGAAATTGCCATGAGCAACATACCGCGAACACGCGCTTGCAAATTTTCTTCAGTGGCATCTAGTGGCAATTCACCAAAAATCGGTGCCAGGGTTGTGAGATATTGCTCAAACAGCGCTCCAATGGCAATTTCAGTGTATTTAACACCAAGTAATTTAGCCATTTCACGGGCATCATCCACGCTAATATCGGCAGTAAACGTTGATGGCATCATCACGGCATACACATTATCTGCACCCAATGCATCCACGGCAATGGCTAGGGTCAGCGCAGAGTCTATGCCGCCAGACAAGCCTAACACCACGCCAGGAAAGCCATTTTTATGCATATAATCTGCCAAGCCTAGCTTTAAAGCTTTATAAACAGAAGCTTCAATACTTAAATGCGGCGTGATAACGCCTGATACAGGCTGGGCGCCATTAAACTCAATGATGGCTACAGTCGATTCGAACGCAGGTAACTGATGCGTAAGTTCACCTACTGCATTCAGTACAAAAGAGCCTCCATCAAACACCAGCTCATCTTGCCCACCAACTAAATTGTTATAAATAATCGGCAGCTGAGTTTCATACACACGGCGTCGCAACACCTCTAAGCGAGTCGACTGTTTCTCCATATGAAACGGTGAAGCATTTAGCGCAATGAGCAACTCCGCACCTGCAGCTTTAGCCAACAATGCAGGTACTGGCTCCCAAACGTCGGCACAAATCAGCACGCCAATCTTGATATCGTGATGCGCAAAAACCAAAGCTTCATCACCGGCGGCAAAATAACGCTTTTCATCAAAGACACTGTAATTAGGTAATTCATGCTTATGATAAGTGGCAAAAATTCTGCCGTCCTGCAACACCGACGCTGCGTTATAACAAACATCGCCCACCTGGTGCGGATGGCCGACAATCACGGTGATGCCAGTCAAAGCTAAGCTTAGTTTTATCAATTCCGCATCGCAAGCTTGCAAGAAATCTGCCCGTAGCAATAGATCTTCTGGCGGGTAGCCACACAAGGACAACTCGGGCGTTATCAATAAGCTAGCACCTGATTTTCTGGCTTGCGTAGCACTAGAGATAATTTTTTCTGCATTACCAGTGATATCACCCACTAGGCAATTGATTTGTGCGATTGCAACTATCATTGAATTGGCATACTAAGCGGCATAAGATTAAAGTTCAGCCTTCAATATGAGCCACCTGCATCTTTGATCAACTGAATGATTTCTGTACGCCGTCCCTTGAGGGCATATACCAAAGCCGTCAAGCCATACTGGTCTTTAGTTTTTACTTTTGCTTTATTATCCAGTAATAATTTCACCATATCGGCTTTACCATTATCCACTGCAATATGCAGCAATGGCGTACCTTCAGAATCCAGGTTATTCACATCAGCACCTGCCGCAAGCAATATTCTTGCAACCTCTAGTTGTGACTTTTTCACCGCCCAAGTGAGTGCCGTCCATTTTGACAGGTCTTTTTGATTCACAGTCGTCGCCGCCCGGCTCGTTAATAGCTCAACCACAGGCGCATGCCCCTCACGAGCCGCTATCATTAACGCGGTTCTACCAAAGCCATCTTGCGCAAGCGCATTGGCCTTGTTATCCAGCAGCGTAGTTACGGTAGCAATATCACCACTTTTTGCGGCATACATCAACACGGTTTTACCGTCATCACTTTTAGTATCAACATCTATACCATGCTTGACTAAAAGGTCAACGATTTGCGAAAAACCGGATACTGCGGCAATACCAAACGCGCTCCAACCGGTAGCATCACGAACTTTAGGATCAGCTCCTTTTTCTAATAACACCTTTACCGTGGCAATATTATTTTTTTTCGCAGCGAACATTAACGGCGTCCAGCCACCATTGTCTTTAGCATTAATATCAGCGCCTTTATTCACCAGCACTGCAGCTACATCAGCTTTATCCTTACGGGCAGCATACATGAGCGCGGTAATACCATCTTCATCTTTAGCATTAGGATTTGCACCACTTGCCAGCATCGCATTTACCGTGGCTACATCACCTTTAGACGCCGCCGTAAAAAGATATGAAACATTTTCAGCCGCCAAAGCGGGCTTAAGCAATAATACAGCTACTGCCAATAGCCCAAATAACAATGTCGTTAAAAAACGTTGGA
>JAZJZG010000148.1:2951-5171 GCA_040389995.1 Pseudomonadota bacterium
CATATCTCTCTATCTGGTTATTTTTAGTGAAGTTATTATTTAAGTGTGAATGTTTAATGTCATTACTTTTTACTATGGATAGCTGCAAGCACGGCTTCGCCCAAACCCGCTGGCGAACTGGCTACTATTGCACCAGCCAACTCCAAGGCACGGATTTTGTCAGAGGCTTTACCACTGCCGCCAGAAATAATGGCCCCGGCATGTCCCATACGCTTACCTGCTGGTGCTGTTTGCCCGGCAATGTAAGCCGCTATTGGTTTTTTAACCTGGCTTTTAATAAATTCGGCAGCAGCTTCTTCATCAGACCCGCCTATTTCACCCACCATAATAATGGCTTCTGTTTCCTCATCGGCTTCAAACATCTGCAAACACTCAATGAAGTTAAGGCCTTTAATCGGATCACCGCCTATACCTACACAGGTACTCTGACCTAAATTCAACGCCGTAGTTTGATGCACGGCTTCATAAGTGAGTGTGCCAGAGCGCGATACGATACCTACCTTGCCGCGCAGATGAATACTGCCGGGCATAATGCCTATCTTACATTCATCAGGCGTAATCACACCCGGACAATTCGGCCCTATTAGTTTAGCGCCATTGGCTTGCAAAGCCGCTTTTACATTGAGCATATCTAATACCGGGATACCTTCGGTAATACAGATAATCAACGCAACCCCTGCATCACAAGCCTCTAAAATAGAGTCAGCAGCAAAAGCTGGCGGCACGTAAATCACGCTAGCGTTAGCACCAGTTTGATGCACAGCATCACGCATGGTATTGAATACGGGTAAGCCTAGGTGTACAAGCCCACCTTTACCTGGCGTAACGCCGCCCACCATTTTGGTGCCGTAAGCCAGCGCTTGTTCTGAGTGAAACGTACCTTGTTTACCAGTGAAGCCTTGGCACAGTACTTTGGTGTTTTTATCGACTAATATACTCATGCCACTACCGCCTTCACAGCTTGCTTAGCCGCATCGGTTAGGCCATCCGCTGAAATAATATTGAGCCCGCTGGTTTGTAACATTTGTTTACCTAAATCCACATTGGTGCCTTCTAAACGCACGATGACAGGAATCTGCATGCCGACTTCTTTTACTGCCGTAATAATACCCTCTGCAATAATGTCGCAACGCATAATACCGCCAAATATATTCACCAGAATAGCTTTGACATTAGTATCAGCCATGATGATTTTGAATGCCTTAGCCACAGTTTCAGCCGTAGCACCGCCGCCCACGTCCAAGAAGTTAGCCGGCGCACCGCCATGTAGCTTGATTAAATCCATGGTTGCCATAGCGAGACCCGCACCATTCACCATACAGCCAATATTACCGTTAAGTGCAATATAGTTGATACCAGCGTGATGTGCGACTGCCTCTTTGCTATCTTCTTGCGACCAATCACGCTGCTCAGCTAGCGCTTTCTGGCGATATAACGCATTGTCATCAATGCTCATTTTGCAGTCTAATGCAAATAGCTTACCCTCTGTCGTGACTACCAGTGGATTGATTTCCAGCAACGCTAAATCATTCTCTTTGAATAACCGATACAGGCCTTTTAATATCTTGCTAAAGGCGCCGATCTGCTCACCGACCAAATCCAGTTTAAATGCCAGATTACGCGCCTGATAATCCACCAAGCCGTTCAATGGATCACAGACTTCCTGCAGGATCTTTTCTGGGCTGGATTGTGCAATCTCTTCAATATCCATACCGCCAGCGCTGGAAGCAACCACCACTACACGCTCAAGCGCCCTATCTACCAACATGGACAAATACAGCTCACGTGCGATTGGCAGCGTTTCCTCTATCAACACTTGATTCACCGGCTGACCATCAGGTGCATTCTGATACGTCACCAATGTTTTACCTAGCAGCTCGCTAGCAACCACCTGCGCTTCACCAGCTGATTTAACGACCTTAACACCACCCGATTTACCGCGACCGCCTGCATGCACTTGGGCTTTAACCACCCAAGCGTCACTGGCAATTTCCGAAGTGACTGCAGTGGTTTCTTTGGCTACCGCGACAACTTGTCCACGCGGCACTGGAATACCATATTTTTGCAGCAAGGTTTTGGCTTGATATTCGTGCAAATTCATAAAATTAATGTTCTAAATTAGTAGTAATACGTATTTTCTCGCAATTCAGCCAAATGCGCCAGCACTGGCTGGATGTTCTGCCGAATTTATAGAAGTTCAGCCTGATTATTGCCAGTAGG
>JAZJZG010000149.1:0-1559 GCA_040389995.1 Pseudomonadota bacterium
AAAATATCCGCTGGGATTTTTGCATCATAAAATGCAAATAATTGATGCTCATCCACTAGCACATCCTGGCGTCTGGCCTTGTGCTCCAACTCTTCCACTTCTGCAATCAAGCGCTCATTAGCGCTAAAAAATGCCGCCCTGGTATCAAACTCGCCATTTGCCAATGCTTCACGTATAAATATTTCACGCGATTCTACGGGATTGATTGGCCCGTAGTGCACACGCCGCTTGGGAATGATGGTCAAGCCATACAGCGACACGCGCTCCCAAGCATTCACCATGCCCATTTTTCTATCCCAGCGCGGGTCTGAATATTGGCTTTCCGTCAGGCCACGCGCCAATGGCTCTATCCAGTCCGGCTCTATTTTCGCTACACAGCGCGCATACAACTTGCTAGTATCCACCAGCTCCGCTGCGATGACCCATTTTGGCCGTGTTTTCTTGAGCGTAGAGCCTGGCGCCACATGAAAACGTATGCTCCGCGCACCTGTATATGCATCATTGTCACCGTCTTTAAAGCCAATATTACCCAACAGGCCAGCTAATAATGCTTTGTGAATCTGATCAGAATTGGCTTCTTTTTCATTCAGCTTAAATTCCATTTCATCAGTGATCTGCTTGATTTGCCCGTGCAGTTCGCGCCATTCCTTTAGTCGCAAAAATGACAAGAAATTGCTGTGGCATTGATTCAGCAAATCTTTATTAGATTTTTTAATTTTAAGCGCATTATCAAAGAAATCCCAAAGCTTGAGATAACTCATAAAATCCGAGCCCTCGCCCGCAAATTTAGCATGTGCATTATCAGCCGCTTCACGCTTATCCATCGGCCTTTCACGCGGGTCTTGTATACTCAGCACGCTGGCAATAATCAAAATCTCGCTTAGGCAGCCTTCGCGTTTAGCCGCCAAAATCATGCGTCCAACCCGGGGGTCTAGTGGCAGTCTAGCCAGTTGCAAGCCTGTCTCAGTAATGTGGCGTTTACTATCGACCGCACCTAACTCTTGCAGCAGTTGATAGCCATCAGTGACAAGCCGGCTGGATGGCGCTTCGATAAACGGAAATTCCGTAACATCACCCAATCGTAAAGCCGCCATGCGCAAAATAACGCTGGCTAACGAACTGCGAAGAATTTCTGGTTCGGTAAATTCCGGCCTGCCGTTAAAGTCCTCCTCGGAATACAAGCGGATACAAATACCACTGGATACACGCCCGCAACGGCCAGAGCGCTGCTTAGCCGCTGCCTGACTAATCTTCTCTATCTGTAACTGCTCTACCTTAGCACGCGTACTATAACGATTCATCCGCGCCAAACCTGCATCTATCACGTACTTAATACCAGGCACGGTAAGCGATGTTTCTGCCACGTTGGTCGCTAATACGATACGTCTTGCACTATGCGGCCGGAATATCTTTTGCTGGTCTTCAATACTTCTAAAAGAGCATCCAGAATAGAAACATCAACAATCGGGTTCAAACATCCCAAAGCCTGCAATCCGTTCGGATCCGAAAAAAGGCCAGGACTGAAATCCGTTTTCTTCAAAGGGGCATACGATTCCCAA
>JAZJZG010000149.1:1569-2115 GCA_040389995.1 Pseudomonadota bacterium
CGGTGTAGAACCAGAAGATTTCATCCCACTGTGGGGCAAATAATGGCAAAACTTCAATATGCTTGAGTTTAGTAGAGCGCCCTTGATATTTTCTTAGATGCTCTGCGGTATCGCGAATCTCACGTTCACCTGGCAAAAACACCAGAATATCGCCATCCCCTTGACGCAACAAATCATCCGCCGCATCCAGGATCGCTTCTTCAATAGCTTCTTCTTCGTCATCTTCCTCCAGCCAGCGTGCTTCTGTTTTGGCTTTACGGAGGATGCCCAAAAGGTTTCCGTCTGTATCATCGTCCATATCAAACTGTGCGTTTTCAGTCTCTGCAGTTTCTCTGGCGCGAAAGCCCGCCTTGCCCAGCGGTCTATAGCGAATTTCTACAGGATAAGTACGGCCGGAAACCTCAATCACTGGTGCACCACTAAAATGTGCTGAAAACCTATCCGCATCAATAGTAGCTGAGGTCACTATGACTTTTAAATCAGGCCGTTTCGGCAATAACTGCTTGAGGTAACCCAGTAGAAAATCAATATTGAGGCTACGTTCAT
>JAZJZG010000149.1:2125-2421 GCA_040389995.1 Pseudomonadota bacterium
CGCTTCATCAATAATGATAGTGTCGTAGGCATTCAGGAATTTATCGCCCTGTGTTTCCGCCAGCAGTATGCCGTCGGTCATCAGCTTGATATAACTGGATTCTGACAACTTATCATTGAAGCGTACTTTAAAGCCCACCACTTCGCCCAGCGGACTCTGCAGCTCTTGAGCGATGCGCGAAGCTACCGAGCGTGCAGCGATACGGCGCGGTTGGGTATGGCCAATCAAACCGGAAACGCCGCGACCTAACTCCAAACAGATTTTAGGTATCTGCGTGGTTTTCCCAGAGCCGGTTT
>JAZJZG010000149.1:2431-7152 GCA_040389995.1 Pseudomonadota bacterium
CACATATAATCACCACTTGGTGTTTGGAAATCGCCGCCGCAATCTCCGCTTTTTTACCGCTGACCGGCAATTCTGGTGGGTATTCAGGTTTGGGTAAATTAGCTAGCCGTGCCGCGAACTTAAGCTGCGACGCACGGGATTTTTGTGCAACTTCCGCTAACAAGCGCTGCGCTTTTATTGCAGATTTCTCGTCTGTTGATTTTTGTAGGTCTGCCACGTCTCGCAATTTTCGACGCAGCGCATAACGATCCGCCAACATGCAGGTTTGCAGGGCAGTTTCTAGGTTGGCAGGGGTTAAAGTGACAGGTTTCAGATTTACAGGCTTATTGGCATTCATAATTACCGTGATTTTATCATGCCGTGGGCAACTGTAATTTATTACGCTTTTTATTACACTTTTTGTTACTTTGGACGAGTGCTGTCACGCTATGCAATAAAACGATGCTGCATCTCCTGTAAGTTAAATTCTTGCAAAATATGCATGATGCGCTCCCCAGCATTTTTACGCTTTTGACCAGTCCATCTAGCAATAATCAATTCGTTTTTCATGGAGTGCTCCCAGCCAACCAGCTCCGTCACCGTTACCTGATAACCTGCCGCTTCTAGCTGCAAACAACGCAATACATTAGTAATTTGGCTGCCAAATTCCCGTGTGTGAATAGGATGTCGCCAAATCTCGGATAATGCTGTTTTACCTAGGCTTGCATTTTTATTTTTACGTAACACTTCAGCCACTTCTGCCTGACAACACGGCACTAACACCATGTATCGCGCTTGTTTCTTTAAACCAAACTGAATGGCATCATCGGTAGCTGTGTTACAAGCGTGTAGCGCAGTGACTATATCCACCGTCGCGGGCAATGCGTTTGAGCTTATAGACTCTTCAACGCTTAAATGCTGAAAATCCATACGCGCAAAATTTAAGTCTGCGGCTAATTGACGCGATTTTTCTACCAACTCTGCGCGTGTCTCTATGCCAACTACTCGCCCAGCCGCCTGTTGCTTCATAAATAAATCATACAGAATAAAACCCAAATAGGATTTACCTGCACCGTGGTCGACTAAGGTAGGCATGGTATTTTTTACCATCACATCATTCAGCAAAGGCTCGATGAACTGATAGAGATGATAGACCTGCTTAAGCTTACGGCGGCTATCTTGATTGAGTTTGCCATCGCGCGTGAGTATATGTAGCGCTTTGAGCAGCTCTATGGATTGATTCGGATTGATTTCTGGTATTTGCATGGTGCTATTTTAAGGCAAAAACTAATTATCCACGGATAAACGCTATTGAATACAGATAAAAACTTGAATTGATACGCTAAATGTTAAAATACAATATGTAGCGAGTGTATACGCGGTCAAAATCTTTGAATTACAAAGTATTGCGACGATTTTTTGATGATAGAGGTATTAAATGGCAATTCAATGGTATCCGGGTCATATGACCCAAGCACGCAAAAAAGCCGAAGAGACAATGGAGTTCACCGACATTGTCATTGAGGTGCTGGATGCGCGCGTGCCTGCCGCCAGCCATAACCCCATGATTGATGAAATGCGCCTGTTTCGTCAACGTCCACAGCTCAAAATCCTTAACAAGGCGGATCTGGCCGACCCTGCCGCCACGCAAGCATGGCTTAATTATTTTAACCGCCAACCCAATACTAAAGCGGTGGCACTTTCATGTAAAAAACCGGGCGAAGCGAATAAAATCCCCAAATTATGCTTAGCACTTACGCCACATCGCGGTACGCACTTAAAACCACTGCGTATGCTGATTATGGGTATTCCTAACGTAGGAAAATCCACACTGATGAACGCACTACTCAATCGCCGCGTGGCTAAAGTCGGTGATGAACCAGCGGTCACCAAGAGCCAGCAACGGTTTGATTTGAGTGAAACCATGAGCATTACCGATACACCAGGCATGATGTGGCCTAAGATTCAATACGAATCTGATGGCTACATGCTTGCTGCCAGTCATGCTATCGGCCGAAACGCAGTGATTGATGAAGATGTCGCGCTATTTTTGGCTAATAACCTACTCAAAACCTACCCAGCTTTACTGAATGCCCGTTACAAGCTTGATACCATGAAAAATGACGGCTTGCATCTGGATGTATTGAAAATGGATGGCGTCGATTTACTGGAAGCCATTGCTAAACGCCGCTCTTATAAACGCCATGATGGCTTGTGGGATACCGAAAAGACCGCTATTGCCTTTTTAACAGATTACCGTAGCGGTGCAATCGGCAGAATCAGCCTGGAGTCGCCTGAAAGCAGGGCTATCATGATGGACAGTCAAAATATTATTACTGTAGAAGACGACAGCTCAGTCAGCACCGATATTTAGTGGCATAGATTCATTGAAATCTGTGCTTGCGAACACTCATTTTTTTGACCTTGTTTAAAGCTGTCCATAAAAATTGACATACCAGATTTATTGTTATCTTTTACAGCGACAACAGATTCCATGTATTTTTTATTATGCTCGGTCGGCTTGAGTTCTTTGTGAGCAGCTTTAGAAGAGTCAGTATGTATGGCTGCGTTTTCTGAAATCACTAAAATTTCTGTTTTTTCTTGAGCTGTTTTCTGATTAGCTCTTTTTATAGCAAGTTTAGTTTTAGTCGATCTTTCTTGTCCCAAGTTATCTTGCCCTATTCTTTCTTGAGCAACTAGGTGATCTGCTTCACTTGCTTTTATTGTTGCTTTGGGTACCTCATCCAAAAGTCTAGTGGCTTTAATTTCAGATTGACTGACACTATCTGCTGTTGCCAGATTTTTAATTTTTTCGTTAGCTATCAAAGCCATTTTTATGGACTTATCGGATTCAGGTAAAATTACTGTATCTGCATCCAGCTTAGAAAATATAGACGGCGTTACAGGTTGAGCCTGCGGCATCAATTTTACTAACCCAAAGAGTGTTAACGCTACCAGCAAATTAGGAGCGGCATATTTCCAATTAATCCTATTTGCTATTGCCAACGACTTTGTCAATTTAAAGCCATCTTTCAATATTGAAAAGTCCTTAGCTTTTGCCATTTCATTTTTATGTGATCGTACCGAATACACCTCATGCTCACGTACATGCTTATCATGCTTGATACCTGAATAATCAAACATTTCCGAGAATTCCAGCGTTAGCCGCGAAGTCACTTCATAATATGTACGAGAAACGAGAATCTGATTAGGTTGAGCAAAACTCATAATACGCTGCGCCACATTAATACCATCACCAATAATATTAGGTTGCCCATTGATATCGCTAACGGTACGCACTGGCCCTAAGTTAATGCCGAAACGTACATATAAAGGCATTAGATTATTAATATTACCTTCTAAAATCCCATCACGAATGTTAAGTGCCACAAACATTGCATCTTCTGGTGAGCCCATAAGAGCAATGACCACACCATCGCCCGTATCTAGAATAATCCGATCGTTCTGTGCAACATTTTTTAACGAGCGACTGATTAAATCATTAAATTGGGTTTTAATATCGATCTGACAAGAATCTGATTTTTTTGAGTAATCGATGATATCGAGAAACACAATACTGCATATAGATGTTTTATTGAGCCTGTCATTCATTGTTGAACTCTCATCAGTCATGTCGATTTAATGACATTAGTTATAAGCATTAAACCAACTTGATCTAATGCTTAATATCCATTTAAGTGGCTTAAGCCACTACCTAAGCACTTTAAAGACGTTATATTTTTGTAAGATAAATATTCATCTCAAGCTTGACATCAGTACACGCAAATTTTATGCCATTACATATCAGGTAATTACGAGCTCTTTTTAACTAACTGCTTACTGAACTCAATATCGAGTTTACTTACCCGCTTTGGCGTTTGCGGGCCGTAAGCATTCACAAATGCAACAAATTCATCAAGCATCATCGGTTCGCATAAGCGGTTAGACTCCCCCGCTTCAGTTGCTAGCACCAGGCAAAACATGCCGCCGCCGCTTAAGGTCATAGAATATAAGGCATTGCCACTGCGTCGTTTAAGCCTATCAATGGCAGCGCTGGCTTTGGTCGATCTCATATCTGGAAAACTCCCATCATCTTTATAATTACGTTATTAGCCAATCATCATGCGGCTGATTATGGCATGCTTTAATCAGCGTTAGCTCAATCACTTAGCTTTAATAGCTAGAATCTATTAGCTAGTTTCAGCCTTAAACGTTAAAATCTCACGCTTGGCTTCAAACTAAAACTTTAATGTTTTACCGTTAAAATTAGTGGTCTGTAGTTAAAACCATAGTTGAAAATAGTACCCTGCAATTAAAAATTTCTTTAAGTGATGCATGCTAAATACCCTTAACTCGCCACAGCGCGAGGCAGTTAAATATCTTGATGGTCCTTTGCTTGTCTTGGCGGGTGCTGGTAGTGGAAAAACACGTGTAATCACGCAAAAAATCAATTACCTGATTGATGAAGCCGGCTATTCGCCAAAAGAAATCGCAGCGATTACCTTTACCAATAAAGCCGCACGTGAGATGCAGGAGCGTGTGGGGAAGCTGATGCAAGGAAAAAGCACCAAAGGGCTGACCATTGCTACTTTCCACTCGCTTGGACTGCAGATGTTGCGCGCCGAAGCGGCCCTACTTGGTTACAAACCGCAATTCTCAATCTTAGATTCCTCAGACAGCTTTAAAATCGTGGCGGACATTCTAGCTACGACAGATAAACAACTCTTACGTAAGACACAATG
>JAZJZG010000149.1:7162-10775 GCA_040389995.1 Pseudomonadota bacterium
TCGGCCTGGAAAAATGCCTTTATTAACGCCGATCAGGCTAAAGCACAAGCAGATGAAGAGCTTACGCATGCTGCGGCAAAAGTCTACGGCCTTTATCAACAAACCCTGCGCGCCTATCAAGCCGTAGATTTTGATGACTTGATCAAATTACCTGTTGAGTTGTTTGAACAGCATGAAGAAGCGCTGAATAAGTGGCAACGTAAATTGCAGTATTTGCTGGTGGACGAATATCAAGATACCAATGCTTGCCAATATAAACTGATAAAAATGCTCACCGGCGTACGTGGCCAATTTACCGCGGTGGGCGATGACGACCAAGCTATCTATGGCTGGCGCGGTGCAGACGTTGAGAATCTGCATCAACTTACCAAAGATTTCAGTAAACTCAAAATCATCAAGTTAGAGCAGAACTATCGTTCTACTGTGCGTATTCTGCGTGCTGCTAACCAGGTAATTAGCAATAACCCCAAACTATTCGAAAAGAAATTATGGAGCGACCTAGGCACTGGCGATTTGATACAGGTATCCGCCGCAATGAGCGAAGAAGCAGAGGCAGAGTCTGTCATCATGAAACTGCAAGCGCATAAATTTGAACATCGTACCTTCCACAAGGATTACGCGATTTTATATCGCGGCAACCATCAAGCACGGGTATTTGAGCAGCAATTACGCAACCACAAAATCCCCTACACTATCTCCGGCGGTCAATCGTTTTTTGATAAAGCCGAGATTAAAGATTTGGTGAGCTACCTACGCTTGATTGCCAATGAAGACGATGATCCGGCGTTTATCCGTGCCGCCACCACGCCTAAAAAAGGCATAGGTAACACCACGCTTGAACGCCTTGGCGAATTTGCCAGTGCGCATAAGATTTCATTGTTTGCTGCCGCATTTGAAGGTGAGTTTCAAAGTGAAGTAGGCAATAAGCAATTAGATGATTTGCTCAATTTCTGCCAATATATCAATAAATTACAAGGCCGTGCCGTAGGCGATCCTGCGGGTGAAGTACTCAATGACTTATTGACCACAATTCAATATGAAGCTTTTTTGTATGACAGCGAAGAACCACGGGCCGCTGAAAGCAAGTGGAGCAACGTGATGGACTTTATTGGCTGGCTAACGAAAAAAGGCGAAGCAAGCACTGAGTTTGGCAATGAGTCCAGCGGTAAGAACCTGCTTGAACTTACACAAATGGTTTCGTTAATGAGCATGCTGGAAGGTCGCGAAGATGGCGAGCCTGATGCGGTAAAACTATCAACCTTGCACGCAGCTAAAGGTTTGGAATTTGGCCATGTGTTTTTAATCGGCTGTGAAGAAGGCATCTTGCCGCATCGCGAAAGTATTGATGCTGCGGGCATTGACCCAACGCGCATTGAAGAAGAACGCCGCTTGATGTACGTGGGCATTACTCGCGCGCAAAAATCACTGAATATTTCGTGGTGTAAAAAACGCAAGCGTGCCGGTGAGATACAAATGTGCGAGCCTAGCCGCTTTATTACTGAGTTGCCAAAAGATGATGTACGCCATTTCGGTAATCCGTTTAATGACCCGGAAACCAGCAAAGACTTTGGCAAATCAAAAATGGCGAGTATACGTGCCATGCTGAATAAACCGAGCTAAGCGCAGCCTCAATAGACACTAGATGAATACTTTAAATAAATATCACGTAAAACAGAAAGCAGATCAATCATGCCATACATCACTTTAGACAATGCCAGCTTGGCCTTTGGCCATCACGCCCTGCTCGACCATGCTGCATTTCAACTTGATGCAGGCGAACGCGTAGGTTTAATTGGCCGCAATGGTGCTGGCAAATCCAGCCTGCTGAAAGCGATTGCCGGAACGATCAAATTAGACGATGGCAGTGTATGGCGCGCACCGAATGCGCGTGTTGTGTATGTGCCGCAAGAGCCTGAGCTTGACGCCACGCATACTGTCTTTGAAGCCGTGGCAGAAGGCTTAGGTGCGTTGCAGCAAACCATTATTGACTATCATGCTGTTACGCATGACATGGGCATGCCAGATGCGGATATTGATGCACTCATGACTAAAATGCAAACCTTGCAGCATGATTTAGATACGCAAAATGGCTGGGCAGCACAATCACGCGTTGAAACCGTGTTAACGCGCTTAAAGCTAGATGCCGATGCCTTGGTATCTACACTGTCTGGCGGTTGGCGCAAGCGCGTGGCATTAGGCCGCGCATTAGTGGCAGAACCAGAAGTGTTATTGCTGGATGAGCCGACCAACCATCTGGATCTAAGCGCAATCGAATGGCTGGAAGACCTGTTACTAGGATTTAACGGCAGCGTATTGTTCATTACCCATGACCGTCGTTTTTTAGATAAATTAGCCACCCGCATTACCGAGTTAGACCGCGGAAAACTCACAGACTTTGAAGGAAACTTTACCCAATATCAGGTAAAAAAAGAGGAGTTGATTGCTGTTGAAGAAACCCACGCAGCTAAATTCGATAAGTTTCTGGCGCAAGAAGAAGTATGGATACGTCAAGGCATCAAAGCGCGCCGTACCCGCAATGAAGGCCGCGTACGCAGGCTAGAAGCATTGCGCTTGGATCGTGCGGCAAGGCGTGAGCGCCAAGGCAACGTTAAATTGAATCTAGATGCCGGCGAACGCAGCGGTAAACTTGTAGCCGAGCTAGAAAACGTAGTGAAAGCCTATGGCGATAGAACACTTATTAACGGTTTTAGCACACGTATCTTACGCGGTGACAAAATCGGCCTGCTAGGCCCTAACGGTATTGGTAAAACCACGCTGCTCAAATTGATTCTAGGTGACATTGAAGCTGACAGCGGCGACATTCAGCGCGGCACTAAAATCAATGTGGCTTATTTCGACCAAATGCGCGAGCAATTAGATGAAGAAGCAACGCTGGCAGATACCATTAGTCCTGGTTCGGACTTCGTAGAAATCGGCAACGAACGCAAACACGTCATCAGCTATCTGGAAGACTTTCTATTTCCGCCACAACGCTCACGCTCACCCGTCAAATCGCTTTCTGGTGGTGAGCGTAACCGTTTGTTACTAGCGCGCCTATTCGCCCGCCCGGCCAATGTGCTGGTGCTAGATGAACCGACCAATGACTTGGATATTGATACACTGGAACTTCTGGAAAGCTTGCTGCAAGAGTTTGCCGGTACATTATTTTTAGTCAGCCATGACCGCGCGTTCTTGGAAAATACCGTCACACAAGTAATTGCGTTTGAAGGCAATGGCATACTGACCGAGTTTGGCGGCGGTTACGATGATTGGCAACGCTTTACGCAGCAACGTTTAGAGGATAAAAAAGTTGAGTTAGCGAGCGCTACGAAAACAAATCATAAACAAAACACTGCCAGCTCAAACAACAAGCAAGCTAAACCCGCAACCAAACTAAGCTTTAAAGAGCAGCAAGAGTTAGACGCGATTCCAACGCAAATCGAGCAATTAGAAACCGAGCAGAACGATATTAATGCGCAACTGGCTGATGGCGAACTTTTCAAATCACAAGATAAAACGAAAGCCGAGCGCGTAAAACACTTGCAAGCCAGATTGCATGAAATCGAAGACCTGCTTGAAAAACTGCTCGCTCGCTGGGAGTTGCTTGACGCTA
>JAZJZG010000150.1:0-4960 GCA_040389995.1 Pseudomonadota bacterium
TCCCCAACATGGTATTGCAAATGACCGCCATTGGCGAAGAGTCTGGTGCCTTGGACTCCATGTTAGGTAAAGTTGCCGACTTCTTTGAAGCAGAAGTTGATGATGCAGTAGATGCCTTAGCTAGTTTAATGGAGCCGGTAATCATGGTGGTACTAGGTACACTGATTGGTGGCCTAGTGATTGCAATGTACCTACCTATCTTCAAAATGGGTTCAGTGGTTTAACGTATCAAAACCGACTGGCAGTCGATCTAATTAGATAGATCGACTGCCAGTTTCAATTTATACGCAGTTAAAAATCATCACTACTTACTTTTCGCTGCCACTACCATCGCCTTTTCAATTTCCTTATAAGGTTGTGCGCCGGCCATACGTCTGCCATCAGAGAAAATCAAAGTAGGCGTGCTGTTCACACCCATTTTTCTAGCTAGCTCACCGACTTTTTCGAGCGGCACTTCACAATTGCCGGCGGATTTAGGCAATTGATTATTTAAAATCCAGTCCTCCCACGCTTTTGGACGGTTAGGCGCACACCAAATTGATTTTGACTTATTGGCAGAATCGGGGTGTAGCTGTACCAGCGGGTAAAGAAACGTATAAACGGTGACATCGGTAATATTCGCCAGCTCATTTTGCTCTAGGCGTTTGCAATATGGACAATCCACATCAGAAAACACTACTAATTTACGGCTACCGTTACCCTTCACCACTTTAATCGCCTGATCAAGCGGTAGGCTAGAAAAATCAACTCTAGTCAAGTCTTCTAAACGTTCACTAGTAATATCTTTTTTAGTTTTTGGATCGACCACATGCCCTTCTGCAATTAAAAAAGTCATTTTTTCATCGGTATAGATAATTTGTCCGCCCATAAATACTTCATACAAACCGGCGTAAGCGGTTTTAGTGACGTTATCTACCTTGAATTTTGGGTAAGCCGCTTCTACAGCCTTTTTAACACTGGCCTCATCCGCTACAGCAAGCGTAGCAAATGTACTTAATAATATAAAACTAACTAATTCTTTTAACATTACATATCCTTAAATGGTGTTCTTTGTTGAGCTGATTGCTACTTTATTTAGTCCGTTAGATTAAAGCGTAATTGCATTGGCAACCAGCATTTTCTTTATGGCACTTGCCTGAGTTGCCGTCAAGCCCCAATGCCGGACTTTTTTGATTACATTATTCTGACTTTCAAACAACTGGTATAGGCCGTCTGTCAGCAACAACATATTCATTACATCTACTTTTCTAGCCCGCGTATAACGCTTCAATAAACTGATGTCATTAATCGCTTGATACTGGCCTTTTTCTTTAATGACTTCAAGCAAGTCAATCACATCTCTAAAACCGAGATTTACGCCTTGACCTGCCATCGGATGAATCTGATGCGCTGCATCGCCTACCAAGACCACGCTATGCTGCACAAACGCATGCGCTTTTTGTAATGCCAATGGAAAGGCTGCTACAGGACTCACCAGTTTAAACTCACCTAGTGCGGCATTGCCCGCCATCGATACGGCCTTCGTAAACTCATCCTCACTCAAAGCCAATAGCTGATTGGCATACTCATTTGCCACCGACCACACGATAGAGATTTGATTATCAGGTAGTGGCAACCATGCCAAGATACTGTTATGCCCATTAGCATCTTGCGCAAACCATTGCCTAGCAATATGACCATGTGTTTTTTCAACGGCAAAATTGGCTACTATGGCAGTTTGATCATACGATTTTTGTTGCATCGCCATATTGAGTTGCTGGCGTATCCATGAATGACTGCCATCAGCCGCTAATAATAACTTGCACGCAATGGCTTGCTGGTTATCCAGATGCAATATGGTATCGTTTGCATTGACTATTAAATCGTGGCCGGAACTACCAAATAGCGTTGATATACCCAAGGTTTCCACTTGCTGCATCAACGCCAGCATTAGCGATTTAGCTTCTACAATAAAACCCAAAGCACTCTCATTAACATCGCTGGCAGATAACGCTAAAGGTGGTTGCACTCCATCAGCAAATACTTCCATCGCCTGCATTTCACAAATACGCTTGGGGTTTAACCGCGGCCAAACACCTAAGTGCAAAAGCCATGCTGCATTTTTTGGACTTATTGCATACACCCGGTTATCCCAAACAGCAGATTGATTATCTGACGAAATTTCAGCTGACGACCTGCCATCCACCAAAACCACGGAGAAACCAGCTTGATGAAATGCCACGGCGGCGGCAAGCCCGACCAACCCTGCCCCGACAATCGCAACATCTGAATGCAACACTTCTATATCGATTGCCATGGTCAATTACCCAGACTCATTTACCAAAACTCATTTTGCCAACCAGCATTTTTTTGACTGGCTTGATAACATCCAGCAAGCCTAAGCCCGCGCCGCGCAAGCTTGATATACCAATCATATCATTTGAAAAAACATTCACTAAGAAATCGGTAAATAATAGTCCGCCTTTGGTGTCGGCTTTACGACCAGCACGATACACCGCAAGCATTTCCGAACTACCTAGTGTTGCAGCCGATGAGCTTGCAATACACTGTGCTAATGATTCTGCATCGCGCAAGCCTACATTAAAGCCCTGCCCCGCGACTGGGTGCATGGTTTGCGCAGCGTTGCCGATGACCACCAAATGAGGCGCTTCGGCCTCTTGAGCATCTGTCGCTTTTAATTGCGACATTTTTAACGGAAAGCTCATGCGTTTTTCTACACTCAAAAATCGACCGACCCTGTCACCAAACTGTTGATGAAACTGCGCTAAAAAATCCGCATCATTCAATGTTAGCAGTGGCGTTATATATTCCTTCTTACCGGTCCATACTAATGAAAAGTCATGCTTACCGTTAGGCAAGAGCGCCATCGGCCCATTCGGTGTAAAGCGCTCATAGGCAATATTGTTATGTGGTAATTCTGCGCGTACTTTGGTCACCAACGCATCATGGCCGTATTCCTTGGTTTCGCGCGTCACGTTAGCAAGCTCGTCCAAGCTTCTGCCACCATCAGCCAGCACCACTAGTGCGCTTTGTAAGGAGTAAGCACTGTCCAGATGACGATAAGTCACAGTAGCATGATGAGACTGGTGGGTAATATTTTGCGCACTGGCCTCAAATATAAAGTTTACAGTCGCCTGTGTACTAAGCGCAGCATCTAAAACAGCACTTAACGCACCGTAAGATAATACATAACCCAGTGCGTCTTGCTTATAGTCGCCAGCATTTAAAACTGTCCTACCCATGCTGCCTTTTTGCGAGACATGTATGGTATTGATTGCCGTCGCATGCGGCATCAATTGCGTCCAAAGACCAAGCTTTTCCAATATGCGCCTGCTGCCATACGACAAAGCCAAGGCGCGACTATCTGCATGTGAAGCACCCTGTTTACGCGCTTCCAGCACGGTAACAGCTAGGCCTTGCCTGGCAAGCAGCAAGGCTAATACCGAACCCACAGGCCCACCACCAATCACAGCAATACTATCGTTAATTTGCATTAATTATTCGTGCCGACTTTTCATCAAGACTTCGATATCCAACACCGTTTTAACGGCGTTTTTCGTCAACACTTCATTACCGGAAGGCGTAATCAGTATGTCATCTTCTATGCGTATGCCGATATTCCAAAAATGCTTAGGCACATTATCTGCGGGGCGCACGTAACACCCGGGCTCGACAGTAAGCGTATTACCCATTTCCAGCAGCGACCAGTTGCCGGTCTTATCCTTGTATTCACCGGCATCATGTACATCCAATCCCAGCCAATGGCCAGTGCGGTGCATATAAAACTGGCGATAGCTGCCACTTTCCAGCACGGCACCTTTACTGCCCTTGCATAACTTGAAGTCGATAAATCCTTGCACCAGAATATCAAGTGCGGCTTCATGCGGCGCATTCCAGTGGCTACCTGGCTTTGCAACTTCAATCGCGGCTAATTGTGCATTCAATACCAGCTCATATAAATCTTTCTGCGCGGCGCTGAACTTCCCGTTCACGGGAAAAGTACGGGTAATATCAGAGGCATAACCATCCAACTCACAGCCGGCATCAATCAGCAATAAATCACCGTCGTTCAACACAGCGTTATTCGCGTTGTAATGCAACGTACAGGCATTTGCACCGCCGGCAACGATGCTGGTGTACGCTGGTGCCTGTGCACCACTGGAATAGAAGCCATGCAAAAACTCTGCTTCTATCTCATATTCTTTTTTTAGCGGTTTAGTCACCGTCATGGCACGGTTATGCGCAGCGGCGGCAATGTTGGCTGAGCGGCGCATCAAATCGATCTCAAATGGCGTTTTCACTAAGCGCATACTATCGACTAGCTGACGCACATCAGTCATCTCCGCTGGCGCTGCAACGCCAGTACGTGCCTGATTGCGTACTGCATTTAACCAGACAGTCACACGGGTATCCCAATGATGATCAGCGCCTAAGCTATAAAATAGTTTGGTTTGATTAGCCAGAAGTTTAGGCACAAGCGCATCTAATTGATTGATGCTATACGCTTCGTCAAAACCAAACGCTTTAAGCGCGCCTTCTGGGCCATAGCGAAAGCCATCCCAAATCTCGCGCTCCATGTCTTTATCGCGGCAGAAAAGTATACTTTTCGCAGGTTCGCCTTTCAGAGCATTACCTGCGATTAAAACCAGCACCGATTCAGGTTCAGTAAAGCCCGTCAAATAATAAAAATAACTATCGAAACGATAAGGATAATGGCTATCGCGGTTACGAATCGCTTCAGGCGCAGTAGGAATAATAGCGATACCCGCGGCCATATTCGCCATAAGCTTTTGGCGCCTGGCTTTAAATTCGTTAATTTTAAACTTTTTAAACTCAATGTCTATTTTAGCCTTCGGTACAGCATTTAAATTATCTTTCCCAAACTTGTTAAACCAATTTCTAAAATGATAATTAAATTTTTAATCTTCCAATATTTTTCTATAGCTTCCCATAAATCATG
>JAZJZG010000151.1:0-9269 GCA_040389995.1 Pseudomonadota bacterium
AAATAACGGTAAGAAATATCAGTGCCAAAAACCACCCGCCTGCCCCATGACAATCTTACCCAGATTAAGTGAGTTTGCGCACATCAACACACCGACCAAGGCAAAACCCATGGCAATTTCATAAGATACGATTTGTGCAGCGGAACGCATTGCACCTAAAAATGCATATTTAGAGTTGGACGCCCAACCAGCAATAATGACACCATATACCGCCACTGAAGTCATTGCCAAGATATACAACAGTCCGGCATCGACATCGGCTAACACCATATTCATATCAAACGGCACGACTGCCCAAGCGGCAAAGGCCGGTGCAATAGCTAATACCGGGCCTAGTAGAAACAGCGTTTTATTTGAGGCCGTAGGTAAGATAATTTCTTTAAATAACAACTTCAAGCCATCGGCAATCGGTTGTAATAAACCAAAATAACCAACGCGATTAGGTCCTATACGCACTTGCATGTAACCAATGACTTTACGTTCAGCTAAAGTGAGGTATGCAACAGCCGCCATGAGCGGCACGACGATCGCCACAATCTTGATTATCGTCCATACCGTCAATTGGACTGGCGCCCAGTAACTACCGAATAAATTTGCTAACCATTCCATTATGTACGGGCTTCCATAACAATAGGTTCATGACCCAGGAATTGTTCAGGCGATAATTTCTCCACGGTAATATCGCCCATCAAATCACCCAAGCCTATCGTATCTTCATGTGCAGCGGCCACACGTACGCAACCCATCGCAACATGATTATCCAGTTTCACAGTTAGCACTGCACTGCCTTTATCTTGTTTTACTAACACATGATCACCTTCAACCAAGCCTAGTTCTGCCAACTGCTTAGCACACATGCGCGCCATTGGTTTAATGTTGTATTTGGTTTTCTGTAATGGCGGTGACCTGCGCACGATACCATCAGACTCATACTGTGGTACTTCACCAATACGTTGTAAGCCGGTGCTCTTAATATTTACCTGGATTTCAACTAGCTCTCGCAGGTTGTTATTCAAGCTGCGCCAAACTACCGCTGAAGGTTTCTCGTTGCCGAAAATCGCATTTTTCACTTGCTCGCTGGTATCGTAATCAAAACTTGGCAAACCTAAAGTATTCGCTAACACACGCAATACTTTCCAGCCTGGCCGGCATTCAGCTAACGGTTTCGTTACCGCGGTAAAGCTTTGCACGCGGCCTTCCATGCTCATAAATGTACCAGAAGTCTCGGTAAATGGTGCAATCGGCAGCAATACATCGGCATGCTCCAAGGCTTGCGACTTGAACGCCGTGAGGGCTACAACGCACTCAGCTTTTTCCATTGCCGCTTTAGCTAAGGCTGCATGCTGACAATCCAATTCTGGCTCTACGTTGACAATTAAATAGGCTTTGCGTGGCACTTCTAACATCGCCCGTGCATGCATACCGGTACTATTTGGCATCACACCCATAAAATGCATGCCCGTGCTATTGGCAGCGGCTGGCAGTATGCCACCCTTAGCGCCTGAAATACCGCCTATGGCTTCAGCCATACTGTACATTTCGGTAAATCTTGGATCACTTAATGCCATATTACCCAAAAAGATACCTACTTTAGGTGCAACTAAATCCACCTCTTTACCATGCCCGGCTAAACTTTCCGCCATCGCTTGTGTATTCGGGCGGATTTTAATTTCTTCCAGCAATTTATTTAATGACGGTGGCAAGCAAAGCGATAAACGTTGCAAGCCTGACATGGCTTTAAGGATTTGCCCTAATACGTTGACCATATCATTCGGACGCACAATAACTTTATGTGCGATATCCATCAAAGGGTCGTTATCCAATGGGCTCACTATAGACAACTTAGCACCATTGGCAACCGCTTTGCGGAAGCGTTGCGCTAATAATGGATGTTCATTACGTAGATTAGAACCTATCAATAAAATACGATCCATCTCTTCAATTTCGTGAATATTGCAACCCATCCACGGCACACCGACACGCCTGCCATCTAACCTAAAATCTGTCTGGCGTAAGCGATAATCCACATTGCCGCAATTTAAACCAGTGGCTAATTGTTTCGCTAAATAGCCCTCTTCCATCGTGCTATTTGGAGAGACTAATACACCTAGCGCTTCACCACCATGTTCGTTGGTAATATCCTTAATTTGCCCGGCAGCAAACTCAAGCGCGGTTTTCCAATCAGTTTCCACCCATGCGCCATTATGTTTAATCATAGGCACTTTCAGGCGGTCCGGGCTATTTAAACCTTCATAAGAGAAGCGATCACGGTCTGATAACCAGCACTCGTTGATGCTCTCTTTTTCACGTGGTAACACACGCATGACTTTATTATCTTTAACATGCACTTCAATATGCGAGCCTAAACCATCATGCGGCGCAATACTTGGCCTGCGCGTTAATTCCCAGCTACGTGCAGAATATCGATACGGCTTACTGGTTAACGCGCCGACCGGGCACAAATCGATGATATTGCCGGACAATTCCGAGTTAACACTTTTATCGACATACGCGGTGATCTCAGCATGTTCGCCACGGCCTACCATGCCTAGCTCCATCATGCCGCCAACTTCTTTTAAGAAGCGTACACAGCGTGTACATTGAATACAGCGCGTCATGTCCGTGCTGATTAATGGCCCGATATTTTTATTGAATACCACACGCTTTTCTTCAGTGTAACGCGAGCCACTCGTACCATAAGCCACCGCAATATCCTGCAAATCACACTCACCACCCTGGTCGCAGATTGGACAATCAAGCGGATGGTTAATCAGCAAGAACTCCATCACGCTCTGCTGCGCTTCAATCGCGGCTTTCGAGCGTGTAAAAATCTTCATACCATCAGCGACTGGCGTCGCACAGGCTGGAAGCGGTTTATTGAATTTTTCTACCTGCACCAAACACATACGGCAGTTGGCAGCAACTGATAATTTCTTATGGTAACAAAAGCGCGGAATCGCAATGCCAACCTTATCGGCTGCATCGATAATAGTACTGCCATGTTCTACTTCTAACGACTTGCCGTCTATTTCAATATGTAACATTACTTATGTTCCACCATACTCTTGCCATGCTGAATATAATATTCAAACTCTGGCCTAAAATGTTTAATAAAGCTAAGCACTGGCGTAGCTGCTGCCTCACCAAGTGCGCAAATCGTACGACCTGAGATATTATTACTGACTGAGGTCAGTAAATCCAAATCTTCCATTTTCCCCTGGCCATTCACAATCCGGGTAATCACACGATACACCCAACCTGTACCTTCACGACACGGTGTACATTGCCCACAGCTCTCTTCGTAGAAAAAGTAAGATAAGCGCTGCAAGGCTTTTACCATACAGGTAGTGTCATCCATCACGATCATAGACCCAGCACCTAAGCTAGAGCCGGCCTTACTCAAGCCATCGTAATCCAAAGTGGCTTTCATAATCGCATCAGCCGGCATTACCGCCGTTGATGGTCCACCAGGAATCACCGCTTTAAGCTTACGGCCTTTCCAAATACCGCCTACCATTTCTAACAACTCGGTAAATGGCATACCCATTTTCACTTCATAGTTACCGGGTTTTTCTATATGCCCAGACACTGAAAACAGTTTTGTACCGCCAGAATTTGGCACACCTAGCGCGGCGAACGCCTCGCCACCATGCTGCATAATCCACGGGATACTGGCATAACTTTCAGTATTATTCACATTGGTCGGTTTGCCAAACACGCCATAACTCGCAGGAAATGGCGGTTTAAAGCGTGGTTGGCCTTTTTTACCTTCAATCGATTCGATTAAAGCGGTTTCTTCACCACAAATATACGCACCGTAGCCATGCACGGCATATAGATCAAAACTGAAGTTAGTACTGAATAGATTTTCACCTAAATAGCCAGCCGCTTTTGCTTCATGCAGTGCCGCTTCGAAAATATCGTAATCCTGCCAGATTTCACCATGGATATAGTTATAACCGACACGTGCACCCAAGGTATAAGCGGCAATCGCCATGCCTTCGATTAATTGATGCGGGTTATAGCGCAAGATATCACGGTCTTTAAACGTGCCCGGTTCGCCTTCATCGGAGTTGCATACCAGATACTTTACACCGTCGAAATAACGCGGCATAAAACTCCATTTAAGACCGGTTGGAAAACCTGCGCCACCACGGCCACGCAAGCCTGAGTTTTTAACGGTGGTGATGATTTCCGTTGCTTTGGTTTTTTCAGTCACGATACGCTTTAAAGCTGAATAGCCACCTAGCTTAATATAACTATCTATAGAAGCTGGATTTTCCTCATTCAGGGTGCGTAAACACAATAAAGTCTGGCCAGCCAAGTCAGTTGTCACTGGTTTGCCAGCTTCATAATTCGCCATAGGATTCGTCATTACTTCAACTCCTCCGCCATTAAATCTTCCAACAACGCATCTATCTTGGCAGGCGTTAAAAACTCATGCATGGTGTGATTATTCACTGTTAACAATGGTGCACCACCGCAAGCACCCATGCACTCACCTTCTTTAAGGCAAAATTTACCGTCCGGCGTTATTTCGTTAAAGCCTATACCTAACTTGGTTTGGAGGTGACTGACAATCGCATCACTATCACGCAACATACATGAAATATTGGTGCAGATTGATATTTTGTATTTTCCTACAGGTGCCAAATCGTACATATTGTAGAAGCTTGCCACTTCCATCGCAGCAATGTCAGGCATACCTAGATATTGCGCAACCTCACTGATACTTTCTTTAGACAGCCAGCCACGCTCGGTTTGCACGATACGCAACGCACTCATCACCGCCGCTTGACGCTGGTCAGCCGGATATTTAGTCAATTCGTAATCAATTTTTGCTATGGCTTCTGTGCTTAACATGTTCTTTATCTTAATCTATCAATCTCTCATGCAGGCTGTTATCGGTCAATCTCACCGAATACGATGTCTTGCGTACCAATGATCGCCACCAAATCAGCAATCATGTGGCCACGCGTCATTTCATCTAACGCTGCCAAATGCGGGAAACCCGGCGCGCGGATTTTTAAGCGGTATGGCTTATTCGCACCATCGGAAATCATGTAAATGCCAAACTCACCTTTTGGATGTTCAACTGCCGCATAAGCCTCACCAGCCGGCACATGAAAACCTTCCGTGAATAATTTGAAATGATGGATTAAATCCTCCATATTCTCTTTCATACCTTCACGGTTTGGCGGTGCCACTTTATTATCGCCAGTAATCACCGGCCCCGGATTTTTACGCAGCCAATCTACACATTGCTTGATAATGTGATTAGATTGCCGGAACTCTTCCATACGCACTAAGTAACGGTCGTAACAATCGCCATTTACACCGACCGGAATGTCAAAATCCAACTTGGAATAGACTTCATAAGGTTGGGTTTTCCGTAAATCCCAGGCGATGCCTGATCCACGTAACATCGGGCCGGTCATACCCAGCGCTAAAGCACGCTCTGGCGTCACCACACCCACACCCACAGTACGCTGCTTCCAGATTCGATTATCCGTTAGTAGTGTTTCGTATTCATCCACATACTTGGGAAAACGTTGCGTAAAGTCATCAATAAAATCTAATAATGAACCTTCACGATTCTTGTTCTGCTCTTTAACCGTTTTAGCATTGCGTAAAGGCGACACGGCATACTGCGGCATCTGCGCCGGCAGATCACGATACACGCCACCTGGTCGGTAATACGCCGCATGCATACGCGCGCCTGACACCGCCTCATAACAGTCAAACAAATCTTCACGCTCACGGAAAGCGTACAGAAACACCGTCATCGCGCCTACGTCCAGCGCGTGCGCACCCAGCCACAGCAAATGATTGAGCACACGGGTGATTTCATCGAACATGACACGGATATATTGCGCGCGAACTGGCACATCTATACCCATCATTTTTTCAATCGCCATCACGTAAGCATGCTCATTCGACATCATGGAAACGTAATCTAATCTATCCATATATGGAATTGATTGCAGATAAGTGCGGTTTTCAGCTAATTTCTCAGTACCACGGTGCAACAGGCCAATGTGCGGGTCAGCACGCTGGATAACTTCGCCATCCAACTCTAAGACCAAACGCAACACGCCGTGCGCAGCCGGATGCTGCGGACCGAAGTTCATGGTGTAATTTCTAATTTCAGCCATGATGCGCTCCTTCATCCCGGATAACTCTAGGAACATTGTTGCGCGCCTCAATAGAGACAGGCTGATAAATCACGCGCTGCTGCTCAGGGTCATAACGCATTTCTACATTACCAATCATGGGGAAATCTTTACGGAATGGGTGGCCAACAAAGCCATAATCAGTGAGCAATCGACGTAAATCCGGGTGATTTTCAAACATCAAGCCATAAAGGTCAAACGCTTCACGCTCAAACCAGTTAGCCACTGGCCATATATCGACCAGCGTTGGCAGTATTGGGAAATCTTCATCTTGTGCAAACACACGCAAGCGCACGCGTTGATTAAGCGTGACAGACAGAAAATGGCAAACTACCGCATAGCGCAACTCACTGAAATGATTGCGCCCTTCAAAATCATTGTCACCATACTCCTGATAATCCACGCCACACAAATCAATCAACTGCTCAAATTTCAGGCTAGCATCATCACGCAATATTTGACACACCGCCAGATAATCTGCTGCTGCACACTCGATAGTAATTTCCTCAAATGCAACAATAGTCTTGGTGATTTTTGTGCCTAGCGCCACTTGCAAACTGATAAGTAATTGATCTAATTTAGCTGACATGTAATTTGACGATTTATTTTTTAATGGTGATTAACGTAGTGGTCTGCTGAAAAATCCTAGCGAGCAATCGTACTAGTACGTTTAATTTTGTTTTGCAACTGAATAATGCCATACAACAGCGCCTCAGCCGTCGGTGGGCAGCCTGGCACATACACATCTACCGGAACTATGCGATCACATCCACGCACTACCGCATAGGAATAATGATAATACCCACCGCCATTAGCACAGGAACCCATCGAAATCACCCAACGCGGCTCAGCCATCTGGTCGTACACTTTACGCAGCGCTGGCGCCATCTTATTCACCAGCGTACCCGCAACAATCATCACATCAGACTGACGAGGACTAGGACGAAATACAATACCAAAACGATCCAAGTCATATCGAGCCGCGCCCGCGTGCATCATTTCAACCGCACAGCAAGCCAAACCAAACGTCATCGGCCACAATGAACCTGTACGCGTATAGTTAATGACCGTATCCAACGTGGTGGTGACAAAACCTTTTTCTAAAACACCTTCAATACTCATGACTGGCTCAATCTCACTCTAAGGTCTAATCCCACTCTAAGGCGCCCTTCATCCACTCGTAGATGAAGCCAATAACCAAGACACCCAAAAATATCATCATGGCTAGAAAGCCAAACAGGCCGATTTCTTTAAGCACTACAGCCCACGGGAATAAAAAGGCGATTTCTAAATCGAACAGAATGAACAGAATAGCGACCAGATAATAGCGCACATCAAACTTCATACGAGCGTCTTCAAACGCCTCGAAACCACATTCATAAGGAGAGTTTTTTGCGGAGTCTGGCTTATGCGGGGAAACCAGCTTACCCAAAACCAGAGGCCCAACGCCGACCGCTAAGCCCACGAGGATGAACAACAATACCGGAAAGTAACTTTCTAACACTGATTAGCCCCAAACAAATCGCCAGAAATATCAACTGCTTAACTGATAACAATATCTTTAATAATACTTTGTTTTTACACGTTTTTTATTACGCCGCTATTACATGACCGCCTTTGCTGCACCTACATTTACCGCAGCTCACGCTTCTATTTTTATGCCAAATTAGGCTATTTATAGCGGCCTATTTATATTAAGCCGCCATTATAGCCTAAATACTGGCAAGCCATCAAAAAAATACAGCTAAAAGACGAGTCCCGCCAAAGTTTTGCCACAGACTTAAATGAGCAATTAGCGTCAAAAACTAAATGAGCGAATATCTATTAAGAGATAGCGTTACCGCTCACCATTACTGGTTGCGCACGATAGTTATTGGGAAACACATGTTTGAGGTTTTCAATTTTTGGCAGATCGTTAATTAAAATATACAAGTACGTCGGATTGCGTACTAAAAAGTCCTGATGGTAATCTTCCGCTGGGTAGAAGGCTTTGAACGGATCAACACGCGTGACTATTTCATGTGAAAACGCATGTGATTTATTCAATTGGTTGATATAAGCCTGAGCAATATTTTTCTGAGACTCGTCAATATAGAAAATCGCAGACCGATATTGAGTGCCGCTATCCGGGCCTTGTCTATTTAGTTTTGTTGGATCATGCACCACTGAAAAGTAGATTTGCAATAATTTGCCGTAAGAAACCTCAGCTGGATCAAAAGTAATCTGCACACTCTCAGCATGTCCCGTAGCACCAGTACTGACTTTTTCATACTCAGCAGTTGATTTATCACCGCCAGCATAGCCTGATACCGCTTTACGTACACCTTTCACGTGCTCAAATACCCCTTGCACACCCCAAAAACAGCCGCCAGCCACTACTGCAGTTTGCAGTTTGCCAGGGGCAACTTTGGGCGCATCAAGTGCAGGCGGCGCAATGATAGTCGGCACTTCGGCCGCGCTACTCAATGGTTGCCATGCGATACAAATTGCACCTAATAACAATGTGAATAAATACTGGCTCGCTGAACGCCATTTTAAAAAAAACCGTATATTTAGAGGCAACATGTCGCTCTCCTTAATAATAAAACTTACTGGGACTATTCTTTGCAAAAATCATGGTGCTAGACATACGGCACAAAGTGCAACGAAACAGAGTTCATGCAATAACGTAAGCCAGTCGGTTTAGGCCCATCATTAAATACATGACCTAAATGTGCATCACAGACGCTGCAAGTGATCTCATCTCGCTGCATACCTAAGCTATTATCTACACGCTTGGTCACATTTTGTGCTGCTATAGGTTGCCAAAAACTAGGCCAGCCAGTACCGGACTCAAATTTTGTTTTAGCATCAAACAATGGCGTATCACAACAAACACAGCGATAAAGTCCATTTGCGTGGTTGTTCCAATACTTACCGGTGAATGGCGCCTCTGTTCCTGCATGTCTAGCCACTTGATAAGACTCATAAGGCAATTGGCTATGCCATTCCGCATCACTTTTTATGATCTTAGGCACCCGCACCACGCCCTCACTTTTTCCAGCAGCAGAGAATTTTTCAATCAACACACTCTGGCCCAGCTTCGCCATTGATGAC
>JAZJZG010000152.1:0-3024 GCA_040389995.1 Pseudomonadota bacterium
TCCTTCTCCGCGGTGGCGCGGACTTTCTTAACGATTTCATCCATAACCTTGGGGTTTTCGCTCAGATATTGCTTGGCGGCTTCGCGGCCTTGGGCAATTTTGCTATCGCCATAAGCGAACCAGGCGCCGGCTTTTTCGACAAATTTTGCATTAACGCCAAGCTCAATAATCTCACCTTCGCGTGAGATGCCTTCGCCGTATAAAATATCGAACTCAGCTTGTTTAAACGGCGGTGCCACTTTATTTTTGATGACTTTAACGCGTGTTTCAGAGCCGATGACCTCGTCGCCTTTTTTAATGGCGCCAGTACGGCGAATGTCTAAACGCACAGACGCGTAGAACTTAAGCGCATTACCACCAGTAGTGGTTTCCGGGCTGCCAAACATGACGCCGATTTTCATGCGAATCTGGTTAATGAAAATCACCATCGTATTGGTGCGTTTGATGTTGCCCGTCAATTTACGCAAAGCTTGGCTCATCAAGCGCGCTTGCAGACCCATGTGGCTATCGCCCATCTCGCCTTCGATTTCAGCGCGTGGTGTAAGTGCAGCAACCGAGTCGACGACGACGATATCAACCGAACCTGAACGCACCAACATGTCTACAATCTCAAGCGCCTGC
Organism: Pseudomonadota bacterium; assembly: GCA_040389995.1. Lineage (GTDB taxonomy): Bacteria > Pseudomonadota > Gammaproteobacteria > Burkholderiales > Methylophilaceae > Methylotenera. The sequence continues at coordinate 622 of JAZJZG010000152.1, forward strand.
TCGCCAGTGTCTGGCTGCGAAATCAATAGGTCAGGCACGTTTACGCCTAATTTAGCGGCATATTGCGGGTCTAGCGCATGCTCGGCATCAATAAACGCCGCAACGCCGCCAGTTTTTTGCATTTGCGCAATCACTGAAAGCGTTAATGTGGTTTTACCTGATGACTCAGGGCCGTAAATCTCAATCACGCGACCACGTGGCAAGCCGCCTATACCTAAGGCAAGGTCAAGACCTAGTGAGCCTGTAGAAACAGCTTGAATGTCTTCACCAACATCGCCATCACCCATACGCATGATAGAGCCCTTGCCGAATTGCTTTTCAATTTGTGCTAATGCTGCGGCAAGTGCTTTACTTTTGTTGTCATCCATGTGGTTTTGCCTTTGTATTTTTTAAGTTTTTATGACTTTTATAAGCCTATAATTATTTCATAAATCCATGCTTAAAGTAAGCGTAATTAGCGTTTCTAATACGTGATTTACCGACTGCCTGCGAACGTCATCGCGATTGCCAGTAAACAGCTTAGTTTGAGTGATGACTTGCGGGTTAGTTTGTGGCGTGATTCTCTTATCTGGCGAATCAAATTTCAGTGCAAAACCAAAACATACCATGCCTACAGGCTTGTTTTTAGTGCCGCCATCTGGCCCTGCAATACCGGTGATGCTGGCGGCAATATCTGCACCACTGTTGCTGAGCGCACCTAGTGCCATGGCCTGAGCTGTTTGCTGGCTTACAGTACCAAAATTATCTAAAGTTTGCTTGGACAGGCCTAACATATCCATTTTGGCTTGATTGCTATAAGTAATAAAAGCGCGGTCAAACCATGCTGAGCTGCCAGCAATGGCGGTAATATATTGTGAGGCCATGCCGCCGGTGCAGGATTCGGCCAGGCTCAAAGTTAAGCCGCGCGATTTGAGCGCCTTACCTAATTCCGTAGCCAGCTGCAGAAGCGTTGTATCATGCATGGCTGACTGTTCCGGCTAACCATAACAGCACTTTTAAGCTAATAATCGCATAGATGGCCGCGAGTAGGTCGTCGAACATGACACCGAAACCATTTTTGAGTTTTGCATCACATTGACGTATGGGGTACGGCTTCCAGATGTCAAATAGCCTGAATAATAAAAATGCCACCAGCCACCATTGCCATTGCATAGGTGCGAAAGTAAGTACTAACATCATTGCGACGATTTCATCCCACACGATGCCACCGTGGTCCACTACGCCTAGCGCTTTGCCAGTAACGTCGCAAAAATAGATGCCAATCATAAAAAGTGCGGTAATTATAGAAAGTTGTATAGGGGAGCTAAACGCCGCAATCAACCAAAACATCGGCAATCCAATTAGCGTACCGCATGTGCCAGGCGCTTTTTTAGCAAGACCACTACCGAAGCCCAGGCTAAAAAAGTAGGCCGGGTGCTGAAATAAAAACTTCAAATCTGGCGACTTGGTAGCTGAAGGTTTAGTTGAAATGGTCAAAACCTGTTTCCTTAAAGTTTAAGATTTCATTATCAGGCCCGCGCATAGTTAAGCCGTTGTCTTGCGTTATGTGCCCGATATTACTTAATTTCAAATCAAGCAATGCACTTAGCGAGACAAGCTCTGCGTGCCTCTCAGTGGGCGCAGTAAAGCAGAGTTCATAATCATCACCGCCAGCTAATATCATAGTTAGCGTAAGTTTATTCGAACAGTAATTTTTCATGACATGCGACTTTGGTAAAGCTTGCAATCGTAATTCTGCACCCACTTTTGAGGCAGCTAAAATGTGACCCAAATCTGCCAATAGCCCATCTGAAATATCAATAGCACTGTTAGCCATGCTGCGTAACGCTAAGCCTAAAGCTACTCGGGGTTGTGGGGTATGGAGTGCCGTGGCGCAACTTGAAAAATCTGCGTCCGCAAGTTTTAATTTACCTTGCATGTGCGCTAACGCCAGCGCTGCATCCCCCAGATTGCCTGATACCCAAATCTCATCACCAACTTGAGCGCCGCTACGTTTTATTGCCTGCCCGTTGGGTACTTCACCCATGATTTGCACGCTAATCGTTAAAGGGCCGCGTGTGGTGTCACCACCAATTAGATCTATATCGTGTGCTTTTGCACAGGCAAAGAAACCATTGGAAAATTGGCCCAGCCATGCTGAATCGTTGCTTGGCAGAGCAATCGCTAGCGTAGCCCATTTTGGCTTCGCACCCATAGCCGCCATGTCCGATACATTCACTGCCAATGATTTCCAACCTAATTTGTAAGCATCTGCATCGGCAAAAAAGTGAGTGCCTGCTACCAGCATATCGGCTGAAATTGCTAGCTCCATGCCTGCTGATAATGAAATTAGCGCGGCATCATCACCCACGCCGAGGTTCGTGTGGCGGGTAGCTTTAGTAAAGTGTTGTCGAATTAAATCGA
>JAZJZG010000153.1:0-18474 GCA_040389995.1 Pseudomonadota bacterium
AGACGATTACAGTGTACTGCCGCGTAGCATTGCCAACATCAAAGCCTTTGAAAACGCCATGAGCTTAGATGTATCTATGGGTGGTTCAACCAATACAGTATTGCATCTACTGGCAGCCGCGCATGAGGCGGAGCTTGATTTCACCATGAGTGACATAGATAAAATATCAAGAAAAGTTCCGTGTTTGAGCAAGGTCGCACCTGCTACGGCTAAATACCATATGGAAGACGTACACCGTGCAGGTGGTGTGATGGGTATTCTTGGCGAATTAGATCGTGCCGGTGTCATCCATAGAGATACTCCAACCGTTCATAGTAAAACGATGGGCGATGCCTTAGACCAATGGGATATCAAAGTCACGCAGGATGAAGATGTTAAAAAATTCTTCCGTGCGGCACCTGGTGGTATTTCGACGACTATTGCCTTCAGTCAAAGTATGTTGTATCCAACTCTGGATGACGACCGTGCTGAAGGTTGTATCCGTGATAAAGCCCATGCTTATTCACAGGATGGAGGCTTGGCGGTGTTGTACGGCAATATTGCATTAGATGGATGTATAGTAAAAACTGCGGGTGTAGATGAAAGCATTTTGAAATTTACCGGCCGTGCACGCATATTTGAATCGCAAGATGCGACCGTTGAGGCGATCTTGGCAGACCAGGTTGTAGCAGGCGATGTCGTGGTGATTCGTTACGAAGGCCCACGTGGTGGCCCTGGTATGCAAGAGATGCTCTATCCTACATCCTATTTAAAATCTAAAGACTTAGGCAAAGTTTGCGCCTTACTGACAGACGGCAGGTTTTCCGGCGGTACATCTGGCCTGAGTATTGGCCACGCCTCGCCGGAGGCGGCTGAAGGTGGTGCGATTGGCTTGGTAGAAGAGGGTGATACGATTGAGATTGATATTCCAAATCGCACCATACATTTAGTTATTAGCGATGAAGAAATGGCGCATCGCCGCGCAAAAATGGATGCCAAGGGTAAAGATGCTTGGAAGCCTGTCAGTCGTGAACGTGCAGTGTCACCAGCGCTCCGTGCCTATGCAGCAATGACTACCAGTGCGGCACGCGGTGCAGTGCGCGATGTAGCGCAGATTGAAAAATAACGAATAATTACAAGAAGATGATTGATGCAAACTAATATTTTAAAAACGTATAACACTGACGATGCGGAAGCAGCAGGCGATGTACGGTTTGTAAAAGATGCGAATGGCCTGGATTTTATTGAAATCGATAACCGACATGCCACGGCCAAGCTCGCGTTGCAGGGCGCACATGTGATGCACTGGCAACCAAAATCTACCGCTGAACCGGTATTATGGCTGTCTAGCAATGCGCGCTACACGCTGGGCCGTTCTATTCGCGGTGGCATACCAATCTGCTGGCCCTGGTTTGGCGCACATCCGACAGATAGCAGCTATTGCCCGCATGGCTTTGCGCGTGTGATTCCGTGGCAGGTAAAGAAAAGTAGTCGTTTAGCCAATGGCACCACTAGGTTATTGTTAGAAATGACACAAACTGAAGTGGCCAAAAAGCAGCTTTCTTACCCATACAAATTTACACTGGAAATTACTATAGGTAATCATTTACGTATGGAAATGACTACAACTAACTTGGCCCATCATCCGTTTATGATAGGCGAGGCATTCCACACCTATTTTAATGTGAGCGATGTAGGAAACACCCAAATTACCGGCCTGGAAAACGTAGTCTATTCAGATAAAGTCACAGACTATTTACGTAATGTACAACATGGGGCATTACAGTTTAACGGCGAGTTTGACCGCGTATATCTCAACAGCGGCGAAGATTGCCTAGTTCGAGATAGCGGCTATAACCGTGCTATACGCGTAGCAAAATCAGGTAGTAACACTACGGTTATATGGTCACCGGGTGCAGAAAAATCCGCACAAATGGGCGATATGGGAACCGCTGATGAATGGCGAAAAATGCTCTGCGTAGAGTCTGCCAATGCCATGGAAAATAGTGTGACGATTTTCCCCAATGAAACGCACACGATGGTGACGGAGTATTCGTTAGAAGCGCTATAAACCGATGTCAAACCAACTTGAGCATGAAACCAGCCCTTATCTTCTGCAACATGCGCAGAACCCTGTGGAATGGTATCCATGGGGTGAGCAAGCACTTACTTTAGCCAAAGAGCAAAACAAACCGATACTGCTTTCTATCGGCTATTCGGCTTGTCATTGGTGTCACGTGATGGCGCATGAGTCATTCGAAGATGCAGAAATTGCTGCCATCATGAATAAACATTTCATCAATATCAAAGTGGATAGGGAAGAGCGCCCGGATATTGACCAGATCTACCAAACCGCACACAGCATGTTGTCTAACAAAAGCGGTGGCTGGCCACTGACGGTGTTTTTGACGCCGAATCAGGAACCGTATTTTACCGGTACTTATTTTCCTAAAGCTGCCCGTTACCAATTACCGGGTTTTGCAGATTTAATTCCACGTGTTGCTACTTATTATCATGAGCATAAAGATGAGGTTGCCAAGCAAACGCTACAATTGGCTGATGCGTTAGCACGCACAATCCCGGTTGCTAATACTGTAGTTTCAGCCAATGAAAACACCGTTAAACTGGGTTTTGAGCAGTTACGGGATAGTTTTGATTTTGAGCATGGCGGCTTTGGCACCGCACCTAAGTTCCCTAACCCTGCCGATATTACTTTGCTATTACATCAAGCAAAAGCGGGCAAGCCTGATATTCACAACCAGCAGGCTGAGGCAATGGCACTGCAAATGCTCTCTGCTATGGCGGCGGGCGGAATCTATGACCAAATCGGCGGTGGTTTTTGCCGCTACTCGGTAGACGAGCGCTGGAATATTCCACATTTCGAAAAAATGCTGTACGACAATGGCCAGTTGTTATTTTTATATGTCGATGGCTGGCAATTGACTAACAATGCTGAAGATAAAGCCGTCTATGCCAGTGTGGTTTCTGAAACTATTGCTTGGTTACAACGCGAGATGCTCTCGTTGCATGGCGCGACTCAAGGTGCGATTTATTCATCACTGGATGCAGACTCATTAGATGCGCATGGACATAGTGCAGAAGGCGCATTTTATATATGGCAAGCTGCAGAAGTAAAAGCCTTGCTCACGCCAGAGGAATTTGTAGTGGCAAGCCGTTGTTTTGGTTTTGACCGTGCGGCCAATTTTGCAGACCCTCATTCCAATACCCAAGCTTGGCATGCTTATATGGCGGTGATGCCAGACGCACAAGATAAAGCTTTGTTGCAATCGGCAAAAGAAAAGTTATTTAGCGCTAGAGAGCAGCGTATACGACCGGGTTTAGACGACAAAATACTTACATCCTGGAATGCTCTGGCGATTAAAGGCTTGGCCCGTGCAGGCGCAGTGTTTAACCGTGCCGATTGGATATTACTCGCACAAAATGCCGTGGATTTCATACGCGAACATTTGTGGGTCAAAAACACTGCAGGCGTATGGCAGTTATTAGCAACCGCTAAAGATGAAAAAGTGCATCTTGATGCGTATCTAGATGATTATGCATTTTTGTTGGACGCGCTCGTTGAATTGATGCAAGCTGATTACAGAGCGATAGACATGCAGTTTGCCGAAGAAATCGCCGAAGCATTACTGGAGAATTTTGAAGCCGAAGATGGTGGTTTCTATTTTACGGCACATCATCATGAGCAATTGATACACAGGCCTAAACAAGGTTATGACAACGCCACCCCGAGCGGTAATGGTATAGCCGCAGTTGCATTGCAGCGCTTTGGGCATGTTTTGGGTGAACCGCGTTATTTACAGAGCGCCGAGCGTACTTTGCAGGCATTTGATGCGGTGATTAAGCGTAATCCAGCGGCCTGCGCAAGTTTAACGCATGCATTGCAAGAGTATCTAACGCCACCGACTATGGTGATTTTGCGTGGAGACGCAGAAAAACTATCCGCTTGGCGGCGTGAGATCATGCAATATTATTATCCGCATCATCTCTTTTTCTATCTGGATGAAACTACGGGTACGCTACCACAAACTTTACAAAGAAATTTGTCAAAAGATGTCAACGCTTGGGTATGCCAAGGCGTTGTTTGTTCACAAAGTATCGATAATTTAGCCAGTTTGTTAAATCAGATTTAATAGCGTTATACTTTTTATATAATTTGTGTTAATCGGCTTGTTAAAATCGTAATTGCAGGTATCATACCTCGTTGCAAAAAAATGCAAGTTAAGAAATTATTAGGCGTCAATTCAAGGAGATAGCATGAAAGCATTATTATTAACAATCGCTGCTGCTGGTTCAATGTTGGTTGCAGCGCAGGCAAATGCAGTAGACGCGAAAGCGGCAGAAGCACTGGCACAAAAAAGTGGCTGTTTAGCTTGTCACAGCGTTGATAAAAAAGTTATTGGTCCAGCGTATAAAGATGTTGCGGCAAAATACAAAGGTGATAAAGGTGCTGAGGCACGTTTAGTTGCTAAAGTTAAAGCGGGTGGCAGTGGTGTTTGGGGTCCTATGGCAATGCCAGCAATGGGCGCGCAAGTTAAAGAAGCTGATATCGATACAGTAGTTAAGTGGATATTGTCACTATAAGGTGCTATTGATTGAGCTTGCAGCTTAGTGCAAGCTTGCCGTAGTTTCCAAATAAAAAAACCAGTCATTTGACTGGTTTTTTTATTGCCCGAATAGTGTCTTAACTCTTTAATTTGCTGTGATGCATAGAATACGTGAAATAAACTACGATACCAATCAAGATCCATACGCCAAATCGCATCCAAGTCGTAGCCGGTAAAAAGCTCATGAGTGCGCCGCAAGATAATATGCCAAGTACAGGGATCAATGGATTGAACGGATTTTTGAAGGGGCGCTTTAGATTCGGCTGACGTATGCGTAATACTATAACGCCTATGCATACCATGATAAAGCTGGCTAGTGTGCCGATATTCACCGTTTCTGCTAGCTCACCTAATGGAATGAAGCCTGCTACGATAGAGACTATCAAGCCGCACATTAAAATGATTTTGGTTGGCGTTTGACGATCTGGATTCACTTCAGAAAAAATGGGTGAAATTAAACCATCGCGGCTCATGGCAAAAAGTATACGTGTTAGCCCATATAACAGCACTAGTAACACCGTAATCAAGCCTGCCAATACGCCGGTAGCGACTAAGGTCGACGCCCAGGTATAGCCGATTTTAGTGAGGGCAAAAGCGACCGGCGATGATACATTGAGCTCAGTGTAAGGCACTATGCCTGTGAGTAAGGCTGAGACGACAATATAGGTAATGGTACAAAACGTCAGTGAAGCGATTAGGCCAATCGGTAAATCGCGGTGTGGATCTTTAGCTTCTTCAGCGGCGGTGGATACTGCATCAAAGCCAAAATAGGCAAAAAACACTAATGATGCACCTGCCAATACGCCGATATTTCTACCATCCGCAAGTGTAGTAAACCAGCCAAATGGCATGAACGGGTGCCAGTTGTCGGTATTAAGATGCATGGAAGCCAGGACGATGAAAATAGCAATGGTGGAAAGTTTAATGATGACAATAATGTTATTAAAGCGTGCACTTTCTTTAACACCTATCAGCAACAAAATGGTCAGTACCCAGATAATGGCAAAGGCAGGCAGATTGATTAAACCACCGACCATAGGGGCTTTAGTGAGTGCTTCCGGTAGATGCAAATTGAAATTAGTCAGCGTATTCACGAAATAGCCACCCCAGCCATTGGCCACCGCTGCGGCACCGACACCATATTCCAGCAACAGTATCCAGCCCATTACCCAAGCGACAAATTCACCAAACGCTACATAACTGTAGCCGTAAGCACTGCCAGAGCCGCCGACAGAAGCGGCCAATTCTGCATAGGCAAAAGCGGCAAAAGCGGAGGCAACACCAGCGATTACGAACGATAATACGACCGCAGGGCCGGATTGGGTCGCCGCGGCGATACCTGTAAGCACAAAGATGCCCGTACCTATCGCACAGCCAATTCCCAGCAGTGCAAGGTCAAATGCGGTAAGACATTTTTTTAAGCCGCTATTGGAATGCGCTACGATCGGTTTGGTACGAAGAAGCTGTTTGAGCATTGTCTGTCCCTTATTAGATGCTTCTAAAGATACTAACGAATTAAACGGGTCAATAATACTATTTTTTAACTATTGAACATGGCTTTAAGCACTGCGGTCATGTAGCTATGATCTAGCACGCCAGCACTTTCTCGAATGCTGTGCATTGCCCACATAGGCGAGCCTACGTCGACGCTCGCTACACCTAAATTTGAAGCAATAATTGGTCCTATCGTGCTGCCGCAGCCTAGATCCGTGCGATGTGCATATTGCTGATAGGGCACGCCAGCTGTTTCACACAGTGTAATGAAGCGTGCTGCGCTATCCGCACTGGTGCTGTAGCGCTGATTAGCATTGGTTTTAATGACCGGGCCTTTGTTCACCAGAGCATGGTGGCAGGGTTCATAGGCGTTTGGATAGTTGGGATGATAGGCATGCGCCATATCCGCGCTAATGAAAAAGCTTTGTGCAAGCGTGCGGAGTTTATCTTCGTCATTAAGATTAGCGCTAGCGGTGATGCGCTGGATAACATCGGCTAAAAAGCTGCCGCTGGCACCCGTAGCGCTTTCACTACCCACTTCTTCATGATCAAACAAAGCACAGATAATAGTCGTATTGGGATTGTTAGTCGCGAGCAAGGCAGTCAGTGCAGCATGACAAGACGCAAGATTGTCTAGTTGGCTATCTGCGATAAACTCCTGGTTTACACCCCAGAAAACACCTGCTTGCGTATCAAAAACATTCAGTTCGAAGGTTAGAATGTCGTCTGCATTAATTTCAATCGATTCAAACTTTAAAGCCTGCGCTATATGATTTAGAAACTGTTTATCAGCCTCCATCCCTGCTTCGTTCTCACCGAAAATCAGTGGTAGCTCGGTTTGCTTATTGAGTTTTAGACCTTTGTCATTCACTTCACGATTCATATGAATCGCCAGATTGGGGAGCCGCAGGATTGAGTCATTCAATTTTATTAAGTGCGTGTCAAAGCCTGTTGCGGTGCGCACTGTTACACGGCCTGCCACACTTAGGTCACGGTCGGTAAAGGTGGCTAAGATTGGCCCACCATACACTTCCACACCAATTCTTACCAAGCCGTCACTGCCGAAAGCTGCCTGTGGTTTAAGTCGTAAGCCCGGGGAGTCGGTATGTGCCCCTACCAGGCGGAATCCGGAATCTGTAAGTGCTTGCTGACCAAGTGTAAAAGCAATGATAGACGCACCACCACGTACGACGTAATAACTGCTGCCAGCTTTAAGTTGCCACGCCTGCGCTTCTGCAAGTCTGGTAAATCCCTGTTGCAGCAGACGTTTCTCGGCAGTACTTACTGCGTGCCAGGGGCTAGGACTGGTATCTATGAAATCGAGTAAATCTTTAGCCAGGTGATGTGCTGCTGAAATTTCTATCATAGATGGACAGTTCAATGTGATGTTAAGAGTTAGAGAGCCAGTCTTTATCAATCAAAAAGTCGGAATAGAGCTTGGCTTCCGGACTGCCTGCTTCTGGCTTCCAATCGTAGCGCCATTTTACAATAGGCGGCATCGACATTAAGATCGATTCGGTGCGGCCATTTGATTGCAAGCCAAACAAAGTACCGCGGTCAAACACTAAATTGAATTCAACGTAGCGGCCACGACGATAGGCCTGGAAATCACGTTCATGCTCGGTATATGGCGTATCTTTACGGCGCTGTAATATGGGCAGGTAGGCTTGTAGGAAACTATCACCCACGGCACGCTGCAATTCAAAACTACGCTCAAAGTCCAGCTCATTAAAGTCATCAAAAAATATACCGCCCACGCCACGCGGCTCTTTCCGATGCTTGAGATAGAAATATTCATCACAATGTTTTTTGAACTGCGGGTAATAAGCCGGATTGAAAGTATCTAATGCGGTTTTATTGGTACGATGAAAGTGCACTACGTCTTCCTCGAAACCATAATAAGGTGTTAAATCCATGCCGCCGCCAAACCACCAGATATCTTTTTCAGTGTTGACGTCTGTTTTATTACTTGCACTTTGCTGGGGCGCATGCGCCACAAAAAAACGAATATTCATGTGCACGGTAGGTACATAAGGATTCCGCGGATGTAGTACCAGCGATACGCCCATGGCTTCCCAGCTACGACCAGCGGCTTCCGGATGTGCGACAGTGGCGGCAGGCGGCAGTTTGTTGCCTAATACATGCGAAAATCCCACGCCTGCACGCTCAAATACGTTACCGCCTTCTAATAGGCACGACGTGCCGCCACCGCCTTCAGCACGGTTCCAACTGTCATGTAGAAACGTTTTGCCGTCTACGAGTTCCAGTGACTCTATGATGCGGCTTTGCAAATCTTGCAGATAACGTAAAATCGCTTGCGTATTCATGGGGAGATTAACCTTGAGCTAGCTTTTAACTGCACGATAGCCAATATCTGTGCGGTATTGTGCGCCGTTAAATTTGATTTCATCAATAATGTTATAGGCTTGTTGCTGGGCAAATTTTACCGTTTCACCCAAGGCGGTCACACATAGTACGCGGCCGCCACTGGTTAAGACTTTACCGTCTTTGAGCACAGTACCGGCATGAAACACGTGTGCGTCAACCAGGTCTTTCGGCAGGCCAGTAATCTCGTGCTGTTGGAAGCTAACCGTTCCCTCATCGGGCCACGCCACGCGCCGTGCGCCTATCCCATTCCGCTTCAGCTTTGTCTAGTGTGCCGTTAACCGCATGTTCAGCTAATGCAACAAGGTCGGTTTTTAAGCGCATCAAAATTGGCTGTGTTTCAGGGTCACCCATGCGGCAGTTAAATTCTAGGGTTTTAACGTCACCATTAGGTGAGATCATCAAGCCGGCGTAAAGAAAACCGGTATACGGAATACCGTCTTTTGCCATGCCTTCAACGGTAGGGCGAATGATTTCACGCATCACTTTTGCGTGAATTTCCGGCGTTACAACCGGGGCCGGTGAATAGGCCCCCATGCCACCAGTATTTGGCCCCAGGTCTTTATCTAATAATCGCTTGTGGTCTTGGCTAGTGGCGAGCGGCAGGATGTTTTTACCATCAACCATGACAATAAAGCTGGCTTCTTCACCGGTTAAGAACTCTTCAATCACTACGCGTGCGCCTGCACTGCCAAGCTTGTTATCAGATAGCATCGCGTCAATCGCGTTATGGGCTTCATCGTTAGACATTGCGACTACTACACCCTTACCGGCAGCTAAACCATCGGCTTTAATGACGATAGGCGCGCCCTGCTGATTTACATAATTATGTGCTTTTGCAGCGTCGGTAAACGTAGCGTAATCGGCAGTTGGAATGCTGTGGCGCATCATAAACGCTTTGGCAAAGTCTTTGGAACCTTCTAACTGTGCTGCCAATTTCGTTGGGCCAAAAATCCTGAGATTAGCTGCGCGAAACGCGTCTACCACGCCCACGGAAAGTGGCGCCTCTGGACCGACAATGGTGAGATAGATCTGTTCATCCTGTGCAAACTTGACTAAGTCAGCCACGCTACTAATCGGCACATTGAGCATATCGGGGTTTAGCGCGGTGCCGGCATTGCCTGGCGCGACGTATACACGACTCACTGTTTTATTTTGTGCGATTTTCCAAGCAAGTGCATGCTCGCGACCACCACCACCAATGACTAAAACTTTCATAGTTACCTTACACTCAATTAATGTCTAAAGTGGCGAATACCCGTTACTACCATCACTAAGCCATGTTCGTCCGCAGCAGCAATCACTTCTTCATCACGCATACTGCCGCCCGGGTGAATCACGCAGCTGGCGCCAGCTTCTGCCAGCACATCAATGCCATCGCGGAACGGGAAGAATGCATCTGACGCTACTACGGAATTTTTAAGGCTAAGCCCGGCATTTTGTGCTTTGATAGCAGCGATTTTAGTGCTGTCTACACGGCTCATTTGCCCTGCACCTACACCTAAGGTCATGCCATTGCCGCAGAATACGATGGCATTTGATTTCACATATTTAGCCACGCGCCAGGCGAATAGCAAGTCTGCCATTTGCTGTGGCGTAGGCTGTTTTTTAGTCACGACTTTTAAGTCAGACTGGCTGATTTCATGGTTATCCGCGGTTTGAATCAGCAAACCTGAACCTACGCGCTTGGTTTCATGAGAGTTACGGCCTTGTTCCCATGCTGTAGCGCCTCCTGTGGGTAACGCAATTTTAAGTACACGTACATTGGCCTTAGCTGTAAATATAGCCAGTGCTTCAGCCGTGTAGTCTGGTGCAATGAGTACTTCGACAAATTGCTTACTGACGGCTTCTGCCGCAGCTTTATCCACCGTGGTATTAAAGGCGATAATACCGCCAAATGCGCTGCTAGGGTCAGTTTGAAAGGCTTTTGAGTAGGCTTCTAATGCGCTAGTGCCTAACGCTACGCCGCAAGGGTTTGCATGCTTAACAATCACACAAGCTGTAGTATCAAATGACTTTACTGTTTCCCAAGCTGCATCCGCATCGGCAATATTGTTGTAGCTGAGTTCTTTGCCTTGCAGTTGTTGTGCAGTGACCAGCGAGCCTGGCGCAGGATATAAATCACGGTAAAAAGCGGCTTGCTGGTGCGGGTTTTCGCCGTAGCGTAAATCTTGCAATTTAACAAAACGGCCATTGGTTTGCGCTGGGAAACTGCTGCGTGAACCATCGGTATTAAATGATGATAGGTAGTCGCTAATCGCACCATCATAATTGCTGATGCGGTTAAACGCGGCAATAGATAAAGCAAACTGTGTTGCTTGGCTTATCGCACCGCCAGTGCTTTTAAGTTCAGACATTACATCGGCATATTGGCTGGCATCGGTCAGCACCGCGACATCTTTCCAGTTTTTGGCTGCCGAGCGGACCATTGCCGGGCCACCGATATCGATATTTTCAATGGCATCTTCCAGCGTGCAGTTTGGTTGCGCTACGGTCGCTTCGAATGGATACAGATTCACCACTACCATGTCGATATTTGGGATATCGGCCATTTTCATTGCAGCAACGTGTTCAGGCAGGTCGCGGCGGCCTAAGATGCCGCCATGTACTTTCGGATGCAAGGTTTTAACGCGACCATCGAGCATTTCAGTAAAGCCGGTGTAGTCACTCACTTCGATGACTGGGATATTATGGTCGCGAAACAGCTTTGCCGTACCGCCGGTTGATAAAATTTCTATGCTTAAACTATTTAGGTTTTTTGCGAAATCGATGATGCCTGTTTTGTCAGAAACGCTAATAAGCGCCCGTTTGATAGTTGCCATGATATAACTCTAAAGAAGTTGTAGTGATGAATAAGTCGTAGATAAAAAGAGTTATTCGATATTATATTGCTGAAGTTTTTTACGTAAGGTGTTGCGATTTAAGCCTAAAATCTCTGCCGCCTTACTTTGGTTACCAGCTGCGTGATGCATGATATATTCGAGTAATGGTTTTTCTACGCAGCCTAATACCATGTCATATACAGCGTGTGGCGGTTCACCATCAAGATCTTTAAAGTATTGATCCACTGAAGATTTTACACTATGGGCAAGTTCACATTGATTGATCACGCGGCTATTACCTCCGGCTGGGTTTCAACATCGTCCATGACATCATATTGCAGCCTATGGTCACGACTTTGTAAATGGTCAAAAAATTCGTCAATCGCCGATAGTTGTAAATCTATCGTTTGTAGCGTATTCATATTGTGTCTAAATGTAGCTGAGTCTTTTAAGCCTTTGGTATACCAGGAAATGTGTTTGCGCGCCATGCGCATACCAGTTAGGTCGCCATAAAATTCATATAAATCATGTAGATGCGCCAACATCACAGCGCGAATTTCGGTGACTTCCGGCGGCGGTAAATGTTCGCCGGTTTTAATGAAGTGTTCTATTTCACGGAATATCCACGGACGACCTTGTGCCGCACGGCCTATCATCACTGCATCTGCGCCTGTGTAATCCAGTACGAATTTGGCTTTTTCTGGCGTGGTAATATCACCGTTGGCAATTAGCGGGATATTAATAGCCTGTTTTACTGCGGCAATCGTGTCATATTCTGCATCGCCCATATATAAGCACGCGCGTGTGCGGCCATGCATAGCTAGTGCCTGTATGCCCAAATCTTCTGCCATTTTGGCAATTTGTACGGCATTACGATTGTTTTTATCCCAGCCAGTGCGAATTTTTAGCGTGACAGGTACCTTCACTGCCGCCACTACCGCTCTAAGGATTTGTGAAACCAATGGCTCATCTTTCAGTAAAGCAGAACCCGCCATCACATTACAGATTTTTTTGGCCGGGCAACCCATGTTGATGTCGATAATCTGTGCGCCGTTATCTACGTTATGCCGCGCTGCTTCCGCCATCATTTTTGGGTCTGCACCAGCAATTTGTACGGAGATCGGGTCAACTTCACCCGCATGGTTGGCACGACGCAAGGTTTTTTCGCTACCGTAAAGCAGTGAGTTTGAAGTCACCATCTCGCTCACGGCCAAACCCGCCCCCATCTTTTTACATAGCTGGCGGAAAGGCCGGTCTGTCACCCCAGCCATGGGGGCGACGATCAGGTTGTTCTTTAAAATGTGTGAGCCGATTTGCACTGGTTTTTTTTGCATTATTAACGCCAAGTTGCCCATTTTATACGCAAATGACATGCTAGAAAACTTAAATCTCAGCATAATTTGTAGATAGATGGGTGATTCAAGTATATTCAGTGTTAAAAATCATTTACCACTTATTTACATCTCGAATTGAAAGTATCTCCTTGCAAATAAACACACCATCCACCACCCATATTGCTTTCGCCAGTTTTATAGGCACGGCTATCGAATTTTACGATTTTTACATTTATGCGATGGCATCTGCTTTGGTGATAGGGCAGGTATTCTTTCCTGCGAGTGACCCATCCGCACAAGCTTTGAATGCCTTTTTAACCTTTGGTATCGCCTTTATCGCGCGACCTTTGGGGGCGATAGTATTTGGCCATTTTGGCGATAGAGTCGGGCGTAAGGCAACATTAGCCGCCTCATTGTTGGTGATGGGCGCATCAACCTTGCTTATTGGCTGTTTGCCAGGTTATGCCACATTAGGTACTTGGGCCGCCGGCTTGCTTTGCCTATTGCGATTTGGGCAGGGTTTGGGTTTAGGCGGCGAGTGGGGCGGAGCGGCACTGCTAGCGACCGAGCATGCGCCAGCAGGTAAGCGCGGCTGGTTTGGTATGTTCCCGCAGCTTGGACCTTCAGTTGGGTTCTTATTGGCTACGCTGAGTTTTTTAGCATTAACCTTGTTTTTGACTGAAGCTGAGTTTAAGGCATGGGGTTGGCGTTTACCCTTCTTTGCCAGCGCCTTGCTGGTCGTCGTGGGCTTATATGTACGTTTTAAGTTGGCTGAAACGCCAGCTTTTGCGGCAGCTCTGGCGAAACAACAAACACATAGAACACCGCTCAAGCTGCTATTAAGCAGGCATCTGCGTTCAGTGTTGCTAGGCGCGCTCGCCATGACCGTGTGCTACAACCTGTTTTATACCGCTACGGTATTTTGTTTAAGTTATGGTACTAAAACTTTGCAGATACCACGTGCCGAATTTTTACAGATGCTATGCATGGCAATCGTTTTTATGGCGCTGGTAACACCAGTTTCAGCTTGGTTGAGTGATAAGTTTGGTCGCAAGTCTGTGCTGTTAATAAGTTGCTTGCTAGCGATATTGGCGGGATTTACCTTGAACCCCCTGATGGCTAGCGGTTCAAGTTGGCAGATCATGCTATTTTTATCTATCGCTTTATTGTTAATGGGCGCAATTTTTGCCCCGATGGGCGCTTTTTTACCCGAGCAGTTTCCGGTAGCGGTGCGCTATACAGGTGCAGGCTTGGCGTATAACTTGGGCGGAATTCTAGGTGCATCGACAGCACCATTCGTTTCGCAGTTACTGGTAGATAGCGGTGGCTTGGTTTGGGTGGGATATTACGTTACGGCAATGGCAACGGTGAGTTTTTTAGCAGTGCTATATATGGCGGAAACTGCACATGGAACCTTAGATTAAATTTGAGGCATATGGTTTAGGGGGAATAGTGTAAAGCCGAAGGGCGATGCTCAACCACGATGTGCAATATCCGCAGTTGGCTCAGGCAGCAGGCTTTGTTTGTGTGAATCATGCATGTTCTACGCCGATATTTGAGCCAGCCAAATTGAGCGCTAAAGCAGATGCTTTGATATTTTCTGCAGAGTGATTAAATATCCGCCCAAGGAAAACCAGCGGCGCTAACACCAGCTTGAATCTCTAGCATTGCTGCTTTAACGGCATCGGCAGGGCCTTTTACACCAAGCTCTATGGTTTTATGTGGCCCAAGTTTGGGTAGGCTGAATAACTTAGCTCTTGGGTGGTTGCTTACAATCGTATTCATTAAGTCTATGAGTTGGCTTTCACCAGCTTCATTTACCAAAATTGCGGCTTCAATGATGTCTTGCTGATGGCATAAATGACCGTAATACCTATCTAACACCCATTCCATCATTGGCCATGCCATTTGTGGGAAGCCCGGCAAAAAGTGATGGTGTCGAATAGAAAATCCAGCAACGCGGTTGATTGGATTAGGAATCAGTGTTGCACCCTGCGGGAAGTCTGCCATTAGGACTCGCTTAGGGTAAGCGTCTTCACCAAATTGTGCTTCGATCTCTGCAACCGCGGCTGCATGGCGTTCAATGGGCACGCCTAGTGCGTCAGTTGCCGCTTGACGTGTAAAATCATCGGGTGTGGCACCAATGCCGCCAAAGCTAAAAACAACATCTTGCGTAGTAAAACTTTGTTTGAATTGCGCTGTGAGTTTGGCCGGGTCATCGCCTAAATACTGCGCCCAAGCAAGGGGCAGGCCTCGCGCTTTGAGTATCTGAATTGCTTGGTTCAGGTGCTGGTCTTGACGTTTGCCCGAGAGTATCTCGTCACCGATGATGTAAATGCCGAAGGTTTGCATGGGGCGTCTTTTAGCTTGAGTAGCGCAAATCTTATTATTATTTGCCCTAACTTACAAACCTAGTGCATCTCTCATCACATAAAAAATATAGCTTTGCTCCTGCACACCATGAAATAGTTGCGCATCCGATCCATCAGCAAAGATTTGCACATCTTCGCCACCATGAGTTTCCTGTTCCAGCGGGATGTTGGCTTCTTGATGGAAGTCAGGTTGATTGGTGTTCACTTTAGACATGTCTGCAACCCTGCCGGTTTGTGGAGCAATCGCTTTATCTATAGAAGCTTCGGCTGATAACTCTTCGAAATAGCCTTTGCCATTGACATAATTAATGACGGTGTAAGGTTTTTTATCCAGCGCCAGTGCAGGTTTGTCATGGCCGGGTAGGGTGACTTTATCCAAAATAGGGTTGCCGCGCTTGGCATAGCCAGACAATGTCATGGTGTGACTGTGGTCGGCTGTGATGATAATGAGCGTTTCATCAAGATTGATTTTGCTTAATGTCTGCTTCACTGCATCCGATAGCGCGACAGTTTCTGTCAGCGCACGATACGCATTACCGGCGTGATGGGCATGGTCAATACGGCCGGCTTCTACCATCAAAAAATAGCCTTTTGGGTTGGTTGCGAGCACGTCTATGGCTTTGCTAGTCATGTCAGCAAGGCTAGGTTGATTGCTGTGGGTGCTGATACGGTCGGTGTCATATTGCATATGGTCGTTATCAAACAAGCCTAACAGGTGTTTGGTTTTTGTAGGGTTGATAGCAGCCAGCGACTGCTTGTCTGTCACATAGCCTGCGCCGAACTTGGCTTGATATTCAGCAATCAAATTGCGCCCATCTGTACGTTTTCCTTGTTCCGTCGTCGGTAGAAAGTTAGCGCGGCCACCACCCATGAGTACTTCTAAGCCATTGCCGATGCCATTCTGGCCGTAGTTATCCACGGCCTGTGCGGCAATATCTACCACTTTGGAGTCGACTGGCACTTGTGCATTATTTTCCCAATCGCGATGCGATGTATGCGCGTAAGTAGCTGCCGGGGTGGCATGCGTGGCTCGGGTGGTAGTGACTACGCCAGTTGCAAGACCGTGCTTTTCTGCCATTTCTAGCAAGGTTTCTACGCTGTTGTTTTTAACGAATAGCGCGTCTTTTTCGCCTTTTAATACACTTTGGTTAACGGAGAGTACGCCATCATTAGTTTTAACGCCGGTCATAATGGCAGACATGGTGGGCGCAGAGTCTGCAGTTTGCTGGTTTGCAGAATAAGTCTTGGACATGGCGAGATAAGGCAGCTTTTCAAAGCTCAGTAAGTTGCGCTCACCGTCGCGGCCTTGCTGTTGGCCTTCAAATATCCGCGCGGCGGTTACGGTTGAAACGCCCATACCGTCACCCAAAAATAAGATGACATTTTTTGCGCGATTGCCATGTGGTTTAATCGCCTTGCTGGCAGCCAAAGCGCTCATGCCGTCTTGGCGCCATGAGTTTGCATCTTCTGCAAAGCTACTAGCAGAAGCAACAGCTAAATATAGACTAAGGACAGCGCAGCTAAATACTGACGTTTTCATTTAAGTTGTCATATTTCGATCAATTAATATGACAATTCTACGTATTAAGTATTGCAGTTTTATTTAATGCGCATTTTCCCAGTTATTGCCTACGCCCACCTCAGCCAATAATGGCACGTCTAATTTAGCAACACCCTGCATGAGCTGCGGTAGCTTGGTTTTAACGAGCTCCAGTTCATTATCCGGCACTTCTAGCACCAGTTCATCGTGTACCTGCATGATGAGTTTAGTCTGTAACTTTTCTTCTCTCAGCCATTTATCTACCGCAATCATGGCAAGTTTAATCAAATCCGCCGCCGTGCCTTGCATAGGCGCATTGATGGCTGCACGTTCGGCGCCTGCCCGTCTTTGAGCGTTAACGCTGTTGATTTCTGGTACCCATAATCTGCGGCCAAAGTAGGTTTCGACGTAGCCTTGCGCTTTAGCGATTTCGCGCGTGTTTTGCATGTATTCGCGCACACCTGGATAGCGTGCGAAGTAGCGTTCAATGTAAGTAGCGGCAGCGCTGCGTTCGATATTCAAGTTTTGCGCGAGGCCAAATGCGCTCATGCCGTAAATAAGGCCAAAATTGATGACTTTGGCATAACGGCGTTGTTCGTTATCTACCGCTTCACGCTCTACACCAAAAATCTCGGCAGCGGTGGCGCGGTGAATATCCTCGTTGTTGGCAAACGCCTGCAACATGCCTTGATCCTGAGAAAGGTGCGCCATGATACGCAGCTCGATTTGTGAATAATCAGCAGAAACTATGTGGCTGCCAGCGGGTGCGATGAAGGCTTCACGGATACGGCGGCCTTCTGCACTTCTGACCGGTATGTTTTGCAAATTAGGATCTGAGCTTGCCAGACGCCCGGTGATAGCTACCGCTTGGTTGTAGCTGGTATGCACGCGCCCGGTTTGTGCATTAATCATGCGCGGCAATTTGTCGGTATAGGTAGATTTGAGTTTTGCCAGTCCACGATATTCCAGCAAAACTTTAGGTAACGGATGGTCTAGTGCTAGCTCTTGCAACACGTCCTCATCGGTAGAGGGCGCGCCAGAGGGTGTCTTTTTGGTTGGCTTGATACCGAGCTTACCAAATAGAATCTCTTGCAATTGTTTAGGTGAGCCTAAGTTAAAAGGTTGCCCTGCCAGTTCATAAGCCTGATTTTCCAGCGCGATTAGCTTGAGGCCGATTTCATTACTTTGAATATTGAGCATCTCTCTATCAATCAATACGCCGTTGCGTTCAATGGTGAATAAAATCTGTGAGCTCGGCATTTCAATTTGGCTATAAATGTAATCCAGCTTTGCATCTGCGGCGATTAGCGGGTACATCGCTTCATGCAGTTGCAGGGTGATGTCTGCATCTTCGGCGGCGTACTCGCTGGCGACTTCCACCGTGACTTGATTAAAGCTGACTTGCTTGGCACCTTTGCCGGCAACCTCTTCAAACGAGATGGTGGTAATGTCTAAATGGCGTTCAGCTAGCGCATCCATGCCATGAGATTTATGCGATTCGAATACGTAGGATTGCAGCAGGGTATCGTGTGCAATGCCATGTAAAGCGATGCCATGATTGGCTAATACGTGCTGGTCATATTTCAGGTTTTGGCCGACTTTTTTAATCGCAGGATTTTCCAGGATCGGTTTGATTTTAGCTAAGCTTGCAGCAAAATCTAATTGCAGTGGCGCATCAAAATAATCGTGTTTTAGCGGTAAATAAGCACCACTGCCAGCTTCTACGCTAAATGATAAGCCGACGATTTTAGCTGTCATAGGGTCAAGCGAGGTGGTTTCGCTATCTACACAAATCAGGGCTGCTGATGCTAATTTAGCCAGCCAGACATCTAATTGCTCGTTGCTTAAAATAGTTTCGTAGTTACGGGTGGTAATGGGTTGGTATGCAATTTCTAATACATTATTTTTTGCAATATTAGCCAC
>JAZJZG010000154.1:0-6171 GCA_040389995.1 Pseudomonadota bacterium
TTAAAAAATTCTGGTTTGGAAAATAGCGCACGAATTTGGCAGAGCGTTAGCATTCAATCTGGCTGGGAAACCGCACTAGAGGCGGTACTGGGCACTAGGTTAAACGCGATTGTGCATAGTGAGATAAGCTACAAGAGCAAGCCACCTGCAGCGTTAACAATAGCTGTAACTGCGAATGCCCTAGAGCTTGCTGAGCAGCCTGCCAGCAACCATAAAACTCCACTGTATTCCTTGATAGAAAAGGTCAGTTCTAATTGCCAGGCAGTACTACAAGATTGGCTGGCAGGTGCATATTTACTAAAAGAACATGAAGATGCGGCCAGTGCAATACTAGCGCTAGGCTATGGTGAATGCTTAGTCAATCAGGCTGGCGATATTTATACACGGCATAGCGTTACCTATTTTGGCGCGCCGTCGCTGCTACATGGCGTACTTGAAAGACAGGCACTACTTGAAAGTTTGCAAAAAAAGCTACCGGATTTACAGCAAAACTTGCTTAAAGAGAATGACGATGTGGCGCAATTGGAGCAAAGTGTACAGGCGCTACGCATCGAACAACAAACGCAAAATCTACGTTTAAAAACCGTAACGCAACAAGCGCATCAATTTAACTTGGCCTTGCAACAACTTAAACAACAGCAAGCTAATGCGCTGCAGCGACAAAAAACATTGCAAGTCGATTATGTTGTGGCGAATGAAAAATTACTAAAACTCAAGGCAGAAAGCGCAGCTAAAGAGTCGTTAATCAATGAGATTTCTTTGAGTTTGCATCAGCTGCAAGCTGAAAATTTGCTTGCAGAAAAGAATAAACAAGTAGCTGAATCAGCGCTTAATGAAGCACATAATCAATTGCAAACATTGGAACGTGCACATCAAGAAACAGCTTTTAACTTAAAATTAAATAATAGTAATATCAATGAATTAAATAATAGAATTAATAATTTACTTGAGGAAAACTTAAGCCTTAAATTACGTCGTGATGAAATTGACACAACATTAGCTGCAACTAAAATGGAAACGCTAAAGACTAATTTAGAAGCAGCGCTTAATCTTAAGCAACAACATGAGCAATCACTGATAGCAGCGCGTAACAAAATGAGTGAATGCGAGCTGGCTTTACAACAGCTTGAACGTACACGCATGCAAAATGAACAGTTGCTATATCCGTTGCGAGATAAATTAGAAGCTAGCCGATTGGCAGAGCAAGAAGCGCGCCTGTATTTTGAACAATGCCAAGCTGAACTGGCAATTTCAACGATTAGCGAATCACAGCTTGCAGAAAATCTGGAAACTTTAAAGACAAACAATGCTAGCGGCACATATAAAGTCGCAGATTTAGAAAGAAAACGAGATAAATACCTATTGGATATTGAGGCGCTGGGCGCGGTAAACTTAGCGGCAATACAGGAGCTGGAGACGGAGCAAACACGTAAACAGTATTTAGATAGCCAGTGCAAAGACTTAACCGACGCGAGCGAAACGCTGGAGGATGCAATTCGGAAGATAGATAAAGAGACGCGAGGGCGCTTGCAAACTACATTTGATGAAGCGAATCGCCACTTTAATGAACTATTCACTACTTTATTTGGTGGTGGACAAGCGCGGCTAGAATTGCTTGGTGATGAGATTTTAGACACTGGCATGCAAGTATTTGCACAGCCACCGGGCAAGAAAAACAGTACGATTCATTTACTTTCTGGCGGCGAAAAAGCTTTGACAGCCTTAGCCTTAGTATTTGCCCTCTTTAGACTAAACCCGGCACCATTTTGCCTGATGGATGAAGTGGATGCGCCCTTGGACGATAGTAATACCGAGCGTTTTTGTGCGATGGTAAAAAAAATGTCAGAAAAAACACAGTTTTTATACGTAAGTCATAATAAAATAACCATGGAAATGGCACAGCAATTGATAGGTGTTACTATGCAGGAGTCTGGCGTTTCCCGCATTGTAGACGTAGATATGGAAGCGGCTGTGCGTATGGTTGAGGATTTAACTAGTGCTTAGAGCCGGAAATATTGAAAGTTAGGTTTAAATGAGTAATTTGCAGATGCTATTAATCGTCATTGGTGTGCTAATTATATTGGCTGTGGTCGTGCTCAATTGGTGGCAAGAAAGACGCTTTCACAAACAAGTGGAAAGCAGTTTTTCGTCATTGCAACATGATGCTTTACTGGATGATCCATCTGCTAAAGCTGAATTAACGGATGAGCCTCAATTTGACCCCACCCACCTGCATGAGACCATGCATGAACCTAATGATAACTTTGCCTTCAATAAACCATTAGCTGATACCGAATTTTCCTTCGATGTTAACGCCATAGACACTAAGTCGATTGAGGATGATTTTTCACGAACTGCCACGGGTACACCAGAAAATAAAACGAACTACCGTGCAGAAACGCAAATTAATAGCGACCCAGATGCCAATCTAAATACAAAACCCGCTCAACATAATGATATTAAAGCGATATTTGAAGATGCTTTTGGCCATGTAAATAAAGTAGCATCCCATGAAAATATAAACTCTTTGTCGGATACGCCGAAAGTTATTGTAGCAGTCGATCAAGCTCAAAAAAATATGGATGATGATCTTTATTTACCCGATCCCAGACAGGTTGAGGCTGAGCATGAGCAGTTGCAAGATGCTGACCCTATAGAACCGCTAAACCTGCCGATTAGTGTGCATACTCAAATAGATCTAACAGCAGTGCTGTTCTTAGCTGCTGAAACGCCATTAAGTTCACTTGCTAACACACTAACGAACTTACTGACTGGTTATGATAAACCCGTTTTCGTGCATGTGCTGACTGTAAATAAAGAGTGGTATTTACTAAAAGATGCTGTGGTTAATCAACAAGTTGCTCCAGACCAGTTAATTTCCAGGGTTACTTGTAGCTTGCAATTGGCAGACCGAACTGGCGCAGCGTCACGCAATACCTTGAATCGTTTTCAGTTAGAGGTTGAATCTGCCGGTCTAGATATCAATGCACATGTGGAATGGCAAAATACCGGTGATGCGCTAGCGACAGCTATAGCTCTAGATGCGTTTTGTATTGAAGTAG
This sequence comes from Pseudomonadota bacterium, assembly GCA_040389995.1. Lineage (GTDB taxonomy): Bacteria > Pseudomonadota > Gammaproteobacteria > Burkholderiales > Methylophilaceae > Methylotenera. The sequence continues at coordinate 3,063 of JAZJZG010000154.1, forward strand.
ATAAGACCATCGGCTTCCATCTCCTGCATGGTGAAAGTGGCGCTTTTACCGGTACCAAACTCAGAGGCCTAGCTGAGGCGCAAGGTTTAACATTAACGCCCAATGGCACATTCAAACATTTTGAGAATACGGAAAATACTCAGCCTTCAAGCAAGCAAGCATCATTTGTCATGTTTAATCGTGATGACCATCCATTTAGCCCAGAAATGTTGCGTGCCTCGGTAGTCAAAGCCATTACTTTTCAATTTGATATTCCTCATGTTAAGCAATGTGGCGAGGTTTTTACGCAAATGGTACAAGTAGCACGACAAATGGAGGCTAGCTTGAATGCTGTTTTGGTAGATGATAACAATAGAGTGCTGGGTGATATTCAGATAGAGAAGATTCGCCAGCAACTCAAAGTTATTCATGCCACCATGCTGGTACGCGGTATTATTCCTGGCTCGGATAGTGCCCTCAGATTGTTTTCTTAAACCGGTTTTTGCTTAGATAGTGATGGTTTAAATGGCTGAAAGTACTAAGCAGCACACGCTGGATTTGGATGGCTCTCAATCAAATGTAGCTGAATCAGAGTTGAGCGATATAGCCCTGCGTTATCAAGGCTTGCGTGACCTGATAGCACGTTACGACCACGAGTATTATGCACTTGATGCACCATCAGTACCTGATAGTGAATATGACCAGGTTTATCGAGCTCTACAAGATTTAGAAAAACTACACCCAACTCTCATCACGTCGGGATCACCCACGCAACGTGTAAGCGGCTCAGCAGTCAATGCATTTAATAGCATTACACATCGACAAGCAATGTTGTCACTCAACAATGCTTTTGAAGATAACGAGCTGGACGCCTTTGACAAGCGTGTTCGTGAAGCACTTGGACAAGATCACATTGAATATGCCGTTGAACCAAAATTTGATGGCTTAGCCATTACCCTCACTTATGAGAATGGCATATTTACTCAAGGTGCCACCCGTGGTGATGGCTATACCGGTGAAGATGTCACGCATAATTTACGCACCTTACGTGCGATTCCTTTGCATTTAAATTGCGCAGCTCCACCAAAGTTATTAGAAGTACGTGGTGAAGTGCTGATGTTCAAACGTGATTTTGAAAAACTGAACCAAACGCTACTTAATAATGGCGAAAATCTGTTTGCTAACCCGCGTAATGCAGCCGCAGGTAGTCTGCGTCAGCTAGATGCAAAAATCACTGCGACACGTCCATTGAGTTTTTTTGCCTATGGTTTAGGTGCAGCAGAGGGCATACCATCCTTAAATAGCCATAGTATGGCAATGGATTATCTGGCTAGCTTATATTTCCCGGTCAGTGGCCTGCGTGATGTCGTCACTGGTTTAACCGGGCTACTTAGCTATTACCAAAAAATCGGTAGCGCGCGAGATCAACTACCATTTGATATCGATGGTGTTGTGTACAAGGTCAATCGTTTCAACCAGCAAAATGAACTAGGTTTTGTGTCACGAGCGCCACGCTGGGCAATTGCGCATAAGTTCCCAGCACAGGAAGCGTTGACTGTTGTCGAAGATATTACCGTGCAAGTAGGAAGAACCGGCGCGATCACTCCAGTAGCAAGGCTTAAAGCGGTATTTGTCGGCGGTGTTACGGTTACTAATGCGACGCTGCACAATGAAGATGAAGTGCGTCGCAAAGACGTGCATATAGGTGACACCGTTAGCGTACGCAGGGCAGGGGATGTGATTCCTGAAGTAGTGAGTGTATTGCTGGAAAGACGCCCTGTTGACGCACGGCGCTTTGAGATGCCCACTGCCTGTCCAGAATGTGGCTCGCATATTTTAAAGCTTGCAGATGAAGCGGTAGCACGCTGTACGGGTGGTCTGTTCTGCCCAGCCCAGCGCAAGCAGGCCATCACCCATTTTGCCTCGCGACGCGCGATGGATATTGAAGGCTTGGGCGATAAGTTAGTCGAACAATTGGTCGAAGCTAACTTGGTACATACTTTAGCTGATATTTATAAGCTGGATTTAAATACCTTGAGTAACCTTGAGCGTATGGCCACCAAATCAGCACAAAATATATTAGACGCACTGCAAAATAGCAAAAAAACCACGCTGGCGCGTTTTATTTATGCGCTGGGTATGCGTAATGTTGGTGAAGCAACAGCTAAGGACTTAGCTAAACATTTTGCTACATTACCCGCCATCATGCAGGCTGACGTAGAAGCTTTGTTAAAAGTAAACGATGTTGGTCCGGTTGTAGCGGAGTCCATCACTAATTTTCTCAGTGAATCACATAATCAAGATGTGATTTCAGCATTATTAGCAGCTGGCATTAACTGGCCTGAAGCTGATATTAAACAATTGGTTACAAGTAAATTTACAGGTAAAACCTTTGTATTGACAGGCACATTGTCGAACTTATCACGTGACAGTGCAAAAGAGCTTATAGAAACTGCAGGTGGCAAAGTAAGTGGCAGTGTGTCTAAAAAAACTGACTACGTGATTGCAGGTAGCGATGCTGGCAACAAGCTTGATAAAGCACTGGAGTTGGGCTTGGTCATTTTAGATGAAGCAGCTTTTATAAAGCTTTTAGCCTAAATAGTAACCAAAAGTTTGAGTATGAATAATTCCGATTACCATCAATACCTAGAATCGGTAATCACCATTGCTAGAGTTGCTGGCGCAGCGATTATGCAGGTATATGCCACAGATTTTAATGTAGTGCAGAAGAAAGACCATTCCCCGCTGACGCAAGCTGACTTAGCCGCTCACTATGCAATCATTTCAGCTTTGAGCGCGCTTACGCCGAGCATTCCTGTTTTATCGGAGGAATCAGAGGCCGTGGCTTATGAAGTACGCAAAGAATGGTCACGCTATTGGTTGGTAGATCCTCTAGATGGAACACGTGAGTTTATAAAACGTAATGGTGAATTTACGGTGAATATCGCTCTGATAGTTGCACATAAGCCTGTGCTTGGCGTGGTATATGCGCCTGCTACTGACGTTTTATATTATGCAGTACAAAACCAAGGTGCTTATAAAAAAGTAAAATCTAACGTCACTACCATTATTAGAACCCGGCAACTAGATTTTAGGCTACCTATAGTTGCAGTAAGTCGCTCACATACTG
>JAZJZG010000155.1:0-1923 GCA_040389995.1 Pseudomonadota bacterium
CCGGCACCAAGGGCTACTAGGCTACTATCAGATGCGCCATTTGATTTTTTAGAGGCATCCACAATAGGGTCTTTCTCCCAAGGCATAGAAGACGCTTTGGAATCAATAACCGGATCGTTATCCCATGGGTTAGCCATTATGGTTTCTGCCTTGTCTTTCCTTGTGGATCGATATACATAGCACCAGAAGGAAGTTTGTTATAGTCATCTGCTGTCTTAATTGGTAATGCCATACCAGTAGATTTTGATGGCGTATTATTTCCAATAATCGAACTTACTGTATCTTCACGTTGATTACCTGGAACTTCAGATAAAACGCCTCGAGTAGAAATAGCTCGATTCTTTGCTTTTTGAATAATTACTTCTGGCTTATCTCCAACCTGCGGAAAATATTGTTTTTCAGCATTATCGAACTCGCCTTGTGAAATAGCGGCTCCAGATTCACGACGCAGAATTGCATTAATGAAATCTCTTTTCGCTTGATCGAGATTCTGCTGTTTAGCAGGACTGAGAGCATTAACTACCGCACCGACACCATATGCAGCATGCGAGCCAGGAACAGATACGCTAGTACCTTGCGCAGCCAAATCATTAAGCGTCTGATCTGCTGCTTGCATACGCGCACCAAAACCAGCAGATTTAGCTTGGCTATCGGTCAGCGGCTTATTATTCATCGCAGGACCGCCTGGAATCGCCTCCAGATTCCCTTCAGGAGTCTGACGGTACCCAGAAGGGATGCTCCCTTGATTTGCCGTAAGACGCGCACGTGAATCAACCATATTCTGGCCACGCATCGTAGTGGCATTACTAGCCACGCTATCAGGGCTTTGGCTGTTCGCTTGCGATGCAACCATAGTTGGCGCGCCGCCAAGACCGGGTAATGCCATGGTGACAGTTTTACCGCCGAGATTATTTGTTTGGTATTTAGGTGCATTCTGTTCGATATATTTCGTCGCACCTAATGCCGCCTGTTGCTTCCATTGATTGAATAGAAGAGGATCCTGCGAAGCCGCCTGAATAGCTTTCAATCCAGCTTCATATTGCGCTTGACCGCCAGGATAAAGGCCTTGATCTAGTCCTTGTTTTGCCCATACCATTGCATCTTCTGGAGTTGATACATTTGATAATTGGTCACGATGCTGTGCAATCTTAGAGACTTGTACAGCGTCTAATGATTTACCAGCATCAGCATTTGCTTTGTTTGTTTGAGCGCCCTGCAGGGCATTCTCGCTAATTTGTTTTTGCAATACTTGAGCAGCTTTATATTGGCCGCCAGATAACAGTGCTTTCAATGCCGCGTTAGTATCTCCTCCGCTAGTCTGGTACGCCGCACGTGTCGCTTTGTCATCAGCTAAAGCCTGATCGGACTGCTGTTGCTGCGTCATCAGCCCCTTCAATTGCAAAGCCTTACCATATTGCGCCATTGGATCCGGCGCATCAAAGGTGGGGGTTTTACCTTGCAGGATGATATTTGGGTTAAGTGCCATTATTCATCCTCATTGGTAAAAAACAGGGTTATCGTAGTCATAGTTATTATTATTGGCCCCGTTATTGTTTTTCAATAATTGTTGCAAGGTCTGATTGCTGTTGTAATTCTGATAGATGTTATTTAGACCGGATGCTGTACTTCCCCATGCATTTGATCCGCCGATAATCCCAGCAGCACGTGCATTGCCAGCATCACCTATCGAATTGCTGACTTGGTTTGCCATGTTTGTGCCGGCTGCTTGTACTTGGTTTGTCGCGGTCTGCCCTGCACCTGAAATCCCGGCTAAACGGTTGTACACGTTCGATTGATCTGTGTTGTAACGGTTATATGCATCATTGGCCTTGGTTGATCCGTAGTCATTGGCATATTGTGTCAGTGCTTTCAAAGTGGCGCCAGAATCATAACCTCCAGACTGTAATGCGCGTTGATTTATTG
>JAZJZG010000156.1:0-1229 GCA_040389995.1 Pseudomonadota bacterium
AAGGCGAGAATATGCAAATGATCGCAAAGCATTATGGTGTGAGCGTCAAACAAATTATGGCGGCAAATTCACTCAAGAAAAGTCAGGTTAAGTCCGGGCAAGTGCTGACTATCAGCAAAACGACTGAAGATGCAGTGCAGGCAAAACAAGCAACTACAGATAAGAAAGTCAACAAAAAAACCAGTGGCAAACATGTTAATACACATGCTCGAACCAGCACTACAAAAACCACCTCTAAGCACAAGGCTACTGCCAAAAAACATGCGCATCATAAATAATCATGCGTATCGCTAACTTGTCATATGTTAAGCGCACTCCAACAATATGATTTTAGAGCACTAGCTTTTACAATACTTTTTTCGTTATTGGCTAGTGGCTGTGGAGACTCCGCATTCAATAGTCATGTTGCAAATAGCATTGATTACAGTAAAAACTATCCTGCAACCAACGGTGGCACACTTATCGACGCGATGACTGCTGAACCAAGCGGGTTAATCGCCATGATTGCCGGCGAATCTGCAGCATCTGCCATTGCCGGCAATATATTCAACAGCTTACTTAAATATGATAAAAATCTGGATTTAACTGGCGAACTGGCTCAGTCGTGGGAGATTTCTAAAGATCAAAAAACCATCACCTTTCACCTTAAACCCAACTTAAAGTGGGCCGATAATCAGCCATTAACCAGTGATGATGTGTTATTTACCTGGCAAAAAGTCACGGATGAAAAAACACGCACACCTTACGGCTCTGACTTCAAACTGGTCACCAAAGCTGAAGCACCGGATGCAGATACGTTTCGCGTCACTTATGCAGCACCCTATGCGCCTGCACTTGATACTTGGGCTGGTTTGCATATATTGCCTAAACATCTACTTAAAGACCAGGACATCAACAACACTGCTTTTGCGCGGAATCCCGTAGGTAGTAGTTACTATAAACTAGACAGCTGGAAAAACGGCCAATACCTCAAGCTCACACGCAATGCCAATGCAACACAGGGCCAAGCCAGAATTGACGCTTTACTTTCACGTATCATTCCCGATAAAGCTGCACAATTTTTAGAACTCAGTGCCGATAATATCGACTCTATGGGCTTGAACCCCATTCAATACGCCAGGATTTTTCCTGCCAGACCGGAGCTCAACAAAAACATCGCCTTATATAAGGAGCTCGGTAACAGCTACACTTATTTAGGTTTTAACCTCAAGCGTAAACCATTTGATGAT
>JAZJZG010000156.1:1239-5974 GCA_040389995.1 Pseudomonadota bacterium
ATCGATGGCGTATTATTAGGCCTAGGCGAACCAGTCGCATCGCCTTACAAACCAGGCACACGCTGGAGCAACCCTGCGCTTAAGCCCTACCCTTATGATCCCAAGAGGGCTATAGCATTGCTAAAAGCAGCTGGCTATGAAGACCACGATGGCGATGGCATTTTAGATAAAGATGGTAAGCCATTTACTTTTGAGATTCTGACCAATCAAAATAAAGAACGTGAAATGACGGCGGTATTGATACAACGTCGTCTTAAAGAGATAGGCATTGATGCCAATATTCGTGTATTAGAATGGGCAAGTTTTCTAGGGCGTTTTATTAAACCCAAAGAGTTCGATGCGGTCGTGTTAGGCTGGAGCTTATCTCTGGACCCTGACCAATACAGCATTTGGCACTCTAGTCAGCAGGCGCCCGGACAGTTTAATTTCATTAGCTATAGCAACCCTCGCGTGGATAAATTACTAGAAGCAGGCAGGCTAGAGTTAGACCCGGATAAACGCATGAAAATTTACCACGAATTTTCAAAAATACTATTAGAAGATAGCCCGATTGTGTTCCTGTCAGCAGGCTACGGGCTAACAGCCATTCATAAACGCGTGCAAGGCATCAGCAACCCTGCACCTCCTGCTGGTATCGGCTGGAATACCTATGAATGGTATATTCCCAAAAACTATGCTAGAACGGAAATAAGCGATGAGTAAGGCTAGACATGCTTAAATACTTATTAAAACGCTTCTTCTGGATGATTCCACTGCTGATTGGCATCAGCCTTATTTCTTTCTTTATCATGCACTTAGCGCCTGGCGACATCACGACCAGCGAAGCCGGTTTTAATCCAAAAGCCAGCGAGGAGTCACGTCAAAAACTACGACAGTTATACAACTTGGATAAACCTGTCATTGTGCAATATGGCTTATGGGTAAAGCGTATGGCAACCTTAGACTTTGGCACCTCATTCGCATCACACCAACGCCCAGTATTTTGGCAAACCAAGGATAAAGACGGCAACGTTACATTGGGCATGATTCAGGAAGCCTTACCAATCACGCTGCTCATCAATGTGTTAAGCCTAATTTTAATTATTGCGGTAGCATTGCCGTTAGGCGTGGTTTCTGCACTTAAACAAAATCAACTAGCAGATCGTGGCATTACTTTATTCGTGTTTATAGGCTTCGCGATACCAGGTTTCTGGGTTGCACTTATGCTGATGTACTGGACCGGTGTGCAACATAACTGGTTACCCATTTCAGGGCTAGAAAGTTTAGGTTATGAACGTATGCACTGGTATGCCCAGATTGCAGATAAATTAAAGCATTTGTTTTTACCGGTATTTATTTCCGGCATTACCGGTTTAGCAGGCATATCGCTATTTGTACGCAATGGCATGCTGGAAGTACTGCATCAAGATTATATTACTACTGCCCGCGCTAAAGGCTTACATGAAAACCGTGTGGTGTATGGTCATGCCTTACGCAATGCACTACTGCCGCTCATTACCATTTTTGGATTAAGCATTCCCGGCTTGATAGGCGGCTCAGTCATCGCAGAAAGCATTTTTGCGATTCCGGGTATGGGTAAATTATTCTATGACGCGGTATTGATGCGGGATTTTCCGGTGATTATGGGCATACTCACGATAGGCGCAATCCTCACCTTAATTGGTAATTTATTGGCCGATGTTGCCTATGCATGGGCAGACCCCAGAGTCAGGCGCGGAGTTATCCAATGAGAAAGGTGCCGCGTTGAAAAAAGCATTTGCAAATCCACTCGCACTGATAGGCTTGATTATCATCGTCAGCATACTGCTGCTGGCTTTCACAGCGCCCTTTATAGCGCCCTATGATCCGGACGCCATTGATGTAAAAGCCATTTTATTATCCCCTACCTCACATCATTTAATGGGCACGGATGGATTAGGTCGCGACGTTTTCTCACGCATGCTGTATGGTGCCCGTATATCACTGATGGTCGGGTTCGTAGCGGTAGGTATCGCCACTGCAATTGGTATCGTTCTCGGCGCTATTGCAGGCTTCTATCGCGGCTGGGTAGACACCGTAATCATGCGTACCGTAGATGTCATGCTGTCTATCCCTACTTTTTTTCTAATCTTAGCGGTGATTGCATTTTTAACACCATCCATCTGGAACATTATGATAGTGATTGGCCTCACCTCCTGGATGGGCGTCACTCGATTAGTGCGTGCGGAATTTTTAAGCTTACGCAATCGTGAATTCGTTTTAGCCGCGCAAACATTGGGCGCCAAAGATACACGGCTTATATTCACGCATTTATTACCCAATAGTTTGACGCCTATCATCGTTAGCTCGATTTTAGGGATTGCCAGCGCCGTCTTAGTAGAATCAGGTTTAAGCTTTTTAGGCCTGGGCGTGCAGGCTCCACAAGCTTCCTGGGGCAATATCCTTACCGATGGCAAAGAATATATTCAATTCGCCTGGTGGCTTTCACTGTTCCCAGGACTGGCTATATTGATTACCGTGTTAGGGTATAATTTGCTTGGAGACGGATTACGCGATGCGTTCAACCCTAGAAGCAGCCAACATTAGCTCAATATAGCTAGAGTTGTACATATCTTTTAGCAGCAAACTGGCACGCAAGTATCAATTTTAAAAATACTGAAAAACAAAAGTTAAATAGAGGAAGAATTTCATGGGATTTTTAGCAGGTAAAAAAATACTAATTGCAGGTTTGTTAAGCAATCGTTCGATTGCCTACGGCATTGCAGCCGCAATGAAACGTGAAGGTGCTGAACTCGCATTCACCTATCAAATGGAAAAACATGAAGGCCGTGTTGCTGGTTTAGCTGCCGAGTTTGACTCAAAACTGGTGTTTCATTGTGACGTTGGTGATGATGCCTTGATTGACGCCCTATTCCCGGCAATCGCTAAACATTGGGATGGCATTGACTCTATTGTGCACTCAGTCGCCTTTGTACCAAAAACTGCATTAGATGGTGATTATCTGGATGCCGTGACGCGTGAGAATTTCCGTATCGCACATGACATCAGTTCGTACAGTTTTGCCGCATTGGCAAAAGCTGCATTACCAATGATGTTGGGCCGCAATGGTAGCTTACTCACATTAAGTTATTTAGGTGCTGAACGCACTATGCCAAATTACAACGTCATGGGCTTAGCCAAGGCCAGCCTGGAAGCTAATGTGCGCTACATGGCGCAAAGCTTAGGCCCTAAAGGCATTCGTGTAAACGCCGTATCTGCTGGCCCAATTAAAACACTGGCTGCGTCTGGTATCGCGGATTTTGATAAGATGATAGGCTTCAATGAAAAACATGCGGCATTACGCCGTAATGTCACGATTGAAGAAGTTGGTAATGCCGCAGCATTCCTCTGTAGTGATTTAGCTTCCGGGATCACCGGCGAGATTACTTATGTCGATGGCGGCATGAATATTACCGCTGCCGGCGTGATTGAATAACATTTTATAGCGATTATCGGCAAATAAAAAAGGCACTTAAATGTGCCTTTTTTATTGCATGGCCAAAATCTTTAAAACTTAGATAATGACCACCTCTTGATTACGTTAACTAGTTTGCCTGACTACCCAGCAGTATCTTCTCATTCACCTTCACTTTAGCTTTGCTACGTAGCGATTCCTTGTATGCAGCAAGATATTCGCTAGACAAAGCCTCATTCAACTCTGTTTTAGCGGTTTTTTGTGCTTCAGCGTCAGTTGGTGTCACGGTGTTCACTTTAACGACTTTTACGAGCAAGTAGCCTTGTTTATCATCCGCTATACCTGAATATGCCGGCAATTTGGCCACATTGGTATTAAATGCCTGTCTCATTGCCAGTTCTGTTAAGCCTTGTGCGTTTTTACGGTCGATTGTCACTTCTGGAATCCACTCAATGCCAGCGGCCTCTTTACCTTCCTGCAAGCTTTTTAATGCAGCCTCACCTTTGCTAGACGCCAATTTTGCAGCAGCTTCGATTTTCAGTAAGTCCTCAATACCCGCCTTTACCTCATCAAAACTTTTTGGCGCTGCTGGCTTATATTCGACTAAACGTGCTGAAACCAGAGTATTAGGCGCAACTTCTATCGCTTCGGTATTACGATGATCTTTTAGCACTTCGTCAGAAAAAACCAAGTTCATGATCTTGTCATTTTTAAAGAATTTGGCTCCAGATTCGCGACTTAACCAATCCGAAGTCTGCACTTGTCCGCCAAAAGCTTTCGCTGCTGGTTGTAAACTACCAGATTGTTCGTAGACCATATTAGTAAAAGCTTCAGCCTGTTCAGAAAACGCTGCCTGTGCTTTTTGGTAAATAAGCTCAGCTTTCACTTGTGGCTTTACACTATTGTAGTCAGAGCTTTCACCTTTGATTTCAGTCACTTTAATAATATGGTAGCCATATTCAGACTCAACCAGATCACTGATCTCATTTACTTTCAAACTAAACGCAGCATCTTCAAATGGTTTTACCATTGCCCCACGGCCAAAAGTACCTAAATCTCCACCTTTAACAGCAGAGCCGGTATCTTGTGAGTTTTTGATTGCTAATGATTCGAATTTACTCGGGTCTTTCTTAAGGATTGCCAATAGCTCTTCTGCCTTGGCTTTAGCTTCTTGTTTTTTTTCTGGTGTAGCACTCACACCAAAACCAATCAGGATATGGCTAGCGCGTCTTTGCTCATTTCCTTGAAACTTAGAAATATTCTCATCATAGAATTTCTTCACTTCAGCATCGTCCACTTTAA
>JAZJZG010000156.1:5984-9736 GCA_040389995.1 Pseudomonadota bacterium
CTGATAACAACAAGAATTCGATCTTCACTTGCTCAGGTACGCGCAATTTATCTTTATGCAACTCGTAATATGCTTTCACTGCCGCTGGATCAATTTGCACCTGATTGAGAAAGTCTTTAGTTTTTAATTCAGACACAGTTACTACACGTTGCTGATTAGCTAACTTAAATGCATCATCTGCACGTACATTGGAAATAAAACCTAACTTAGCGATACCGTCTTGTGCCTGTTGCGCTAATAAGTCTGCACGCATGCTGGATTCAAACCTTAATGGTGTAATACCGTTTTGCTGCAGGAGCTGGTCATACAACTCTTGTGAGAACTTACCATCTTTCTGAAACTCTGGCATACCCGTTATATAGGTAGAAAGCTGTGCATCACTGATCGCATATTTAGCATGTTGAATCTCATCCGTCAGCAATTGTTTATTGATCAACTGATTGAGCACTAACGCTTTAACTGCCGGGCTATCTAATTGCGCTTGGTCAACTTTACCTTCTGACTGCAAGCGTGCACGGGCATTTTTCAATGCATCGCTATAAGCCTGCACCGAGATATTATGGCCGCCCACTTCTGCGACGGCGACATTATTACCGGCACCGCTCAAATAAGAGTCAATACCAAATAAGGCAAAAGGAATAGTAATTAAAGCCAACAATGCCTTGCCAACCCAACCTTGCGCTAAAGAGCGGACGTTATCTAACATAAAAAACTTTCTATTCTTTAAAGTATGTACTAAATGGTTAAAACAAAAACTAAAATACTATCTACACGTACATAAACAATTCTAGTCAATTTAAGCGTAGCTAATATAACATAAAACTGACCGCTCTTCTTATACAGTCAAGTTTCAGTCATGACTTTAAAAACCAATGAGGTGTATTCAATGTTTTTTCTACAGATCTTTTCTGCCGATTTAGGGGCAGTTAATGTTCACTAGATGCGAATGTCCATTGAAGGTTCACTCAAAGCAGTTGAATGTCAGTTAACGCCAAAATAAGCGTTAACTGTCCAAGTTTTCTCGCATTCTGCGTAGATACCCAGAATCGGTGACGTATGAAGAACTAGTAGCGGGTTGTTAATGTAATAAGCCAATCTGGCGAAGCTGCCACAATTAGGGCTTCCAGTTGTTTATCTAAACCAGAAATAATGAATAACCCAACAACTAATAGAATTGCACCAAGTATACGTTTGCCTATTTTACCAGCGACAAACAGCTTGTTTCTGACTTTCATCATCGCTTGTTTTGAGAGTAGCCCTAATAAAATCAGTGGCAATCCCGCACCTAAGCCAAATAGTGCCATGACTAAAGTGACATGCCCCAAGTTTGTACCTTGGCTGGCCAAAGTAATTGTCGCGCCCAATACAGGCCCTACACAAGGGCTCCATACTACGCCCAAGAGCAAACCTAATATAAACTGGCCGTATAATGAATCAGTCGAAACTTTACTTAATAGATTATTACCAGAGCCGCCAATACCGGCTGTAGCACTGGCGAATTTTGCCTGCAAGGTACTAGAAAGCAATATGATACCGAACGTGATTAACAGCACCGCAGCAATAATTCTGAAAACCTCTTGATTAATACCAATTGATGCGCCTATCGTCGCAATAAATACACCAACTACGGTAAAGGAAATGGCTAACCCCAGCGCTAAGACATAAGGGCCATAACGATGCGTATTCAGCGCAGTTCCAACTAAAATGGGTATCAGCGGTAATACGCAAGGGGATAAAATCGACAACACCCCAGCCAGAAAACTCAGGCCATAGACACTGAAGTTTGCAATCATAAAATAATCCTAACAGCCTAAATGGCTTTCTGTAGAAGCGCTTCTATGCTTGAAGGAGAGGTGTCACCAGTACTACGCCCCATTTCTTTGCCGCCTTTAAATACCAGCAAAGTGCTTTGTTTACTCACGTTGAATGTTTTTAGGGCATCTTTTTGACTGTCAAAATCCACTCGTAACACGGTAATTGCCTGATATTCTTTTTTCTTGAGTAGCTCATTGACGATTGGTGCCTGAGCACGGCAAGTTGGGCACCACGATGCATGAACTTCTACCAAAATTGATTTACCGGCTTTTTGCAACTCATCAAAGCCAGTCTGGGTATAAGGAATTGGAGCCGCAAGTGTTGCACCGGCAAAAAACAAGCTGGTTACCAGCAGCAATGTTTGGGAAAATATTTTCATAATAACCTCAAAGTTTTGTTTATGTACCCCTTAGTCGAATAAAACCCTGCCTCCTTACAATCACTTGCTATTATTTTTTATGCCAAACCCAGCCCTGATTCTGTAAGCCATATAAAGTACTATGCCGACATTCGCAATCAAAGTCATGAGTTTAATCAGTGAATATCCTATTGATAATTCATATATTTCTAATGGCAGGTAAATACAGCCTGTAACAACAGCTAGCCATTGCGCCCACCTCATCCCTAGCCATAACCCATAGGCTTCTAATATCCTGAGCCCTGCATAAACGGCAGCAAATAGTGCTAACAGCCACAGTTGAACGTCGCCGATGTGCGCGGCTAAATCTATAAAGATATGTGGGTAACGTTTTGCCGGATCAAAATGCAAGTGCAGGATGAGTTTTTCCACGATCTCCTGCACATTTTTATGGACCAATGTTAACAAACCAAAACCTGCCAACAAGACAGCAACCCCCTTGGCTGCTTCAAAGGCGGCAATAACACGTTCACCTTTATTTTTTATCATGCTATTTCTCTATTATTTTTTAAAGTTCGGTTGATTATCTGCCAGTATCATAGTAAATGATAAATATGAATACAAAATTATCTGGAATCACTAAACTTTGCTTAGATATTTTCAGGGCGTAGAGATTTTTCAGGACGTAAAGATTTCAGGCCTGCTGCAGGCATCCTGATTGTATAGATGGGTGGGAATTTCACCTCATAGTGCCAAAAAAACACTTATGAAGAATTGATGCGGCCAGATAGCCACTGATTACAAGGAAACAGCTATTTCAACGAGCTTGTCGCTGGAACAGAATAATATCTACAACGTATGAATGATTTTGAAACAAAACCAAAGAAAAAATGAGCCTAAAAAAACAGTATTAATAGCCCTAAAAATAAAACAAACCAGTATTACTTTTCTTAATGACTGCATAGCTACATCCACATTTAGTTAATGTAGTTGCATTACAACATAACTCCTTATTTACAATATTTCAAAACCCTAGAGTTTTGTATCATTAACAATAGCAGATGATTTCGTTCAGCAAATACTCTAGTTTACCGATAAAAAACCAGCCTCAGGTATGAGCATAAGCGCTTTGCACTTGATTAATCAAGGCTAGATAAACAGCTTAAACCACGCACCAAAAACTCCGCAGACAAGGATTACAGGAATAACATTGATCTTGTAACGGGACACTGCGATGGTGGCGATAACAGTTAATGCGACAGAAAACCAATCGATGTTGCCACCTAAGCCTAACGGCCAAAACACATGATAAGCAAAAAACAGTGCTAGATTAAAAATCACCCCAACCACAGCCGCGGTAATGGCACTGAGTGGTGCAGTAAACTTGAGATTGCCATGTGTCGTTTCAATGAAGGGGCCGCCCATAAAAATGAACACAAAGCTGGGCAGGAATGTGAAAAACGTCACAATTGCAGTGGCTACTAGTGCCGAAGCGAATATCGCATCAGGGCCAAATACTTGGCTTACCCAGCCCCCAACAAAGCCAACGAATGTTACGACCATAATCAATGGGCCAGGC
>JAZJZG010000156.1:9758-12047 GCA_040389995.1 Pseudomonadota bacterium
TTCACCAAGTGCCAAACCATCAATCATCTGTGTAGGAGTTAGCCAATGATAATGTTCCACTGCGCCCTGATACACATACGGCAAAACAGCATAAGCACCGCCGAATGTCAGTAATGCTGCTTTAGTGAAGAACCAGCCCATTTGTGTAAACGCGGCATCCCAGCCGTAGCTAGCAATCAGGCTAGTTATGACTAAAAGCCAAACTGCAAAACCAACCACTGCAATACGTACCATCTTTGCCCAACTGAAATAAGCATGTGCAGGAGTTGGTGTGTCATCGTCAATCAAGGCGCGACCAAAGCTTTTATCTTCCGCACCATGTCCGCCACCTACTTTGAAATACTGCGGCGCAATACGTCCACCAAAATGACCAATCAATCCTGCAGCCAACACAATCAGAGGAAACGGTAATTTAAGCGCGAATATGGCAATAAATGCTAAGGCTGCAACAGACCATAAGACGTTGTTTCTCAAAGCCCTTGAGCCAATTCTATAAGCAGCAAACAGTACGATAGCCACTACAGCGGGCTTAATACCATATAAAGCGCCGGCAACAGCAGGTACAGAGCCATAAGCCATATACAGCCATGCCAATCCAGTCAGTATAAAAAACGATGGCAAGACAAAAAGGACGCCAGCAATGATACCGCCCCAGGTGCGATGCATAAGCCAGCCTATGTAGGTTGCTAACTGCTGTGCTTCTGGGCCGGGTAATACCATGCAATAATTAAGCGCATGCAGGAAACGTTTCTCGGAAATCCAGCGTTTTTTCTCAACCAAGTCGTGATGCATGATGGCGATTTGACCCGCCGGGCCGCCAAAGCTAATGAAACCTAGTTTAAGCCAGTACCAAAATGCCTGTGCAAGTGATACAGGTGCAGGAATTAAATCAGAAACTGATGAGGAGTTGTTTTTATTTGTTGCGTCCATAAGCTCTCTTCTTGCGGGTATAAAGCCCAAGATTTGAGCAGACCTTGGACGCTATGCGTCTTGATACGGGGAGGCTGCTGAATCCCCATAGCTATGATTATACTAATTTCAAAATAAATGACAAAATATTGCTGAGTTTAGTGCTAATTATTTTAAACACTCGTTATCTCGCTACTAATCATTGTGAGCTTATATTTGCGATATAAGCTAATCTCATCAATAGCTAGGCCTATAATTATCAGTAATTAAACATCTCTATAAGAAAATATATGCATCCGCCAATAGCACCCCTTTCCGATGTGTCGGACATCCAACCAGAGCCATTAGCTGTTGCAAGGCCAAAACAACACAACAACCCCTTACACGGCCTAACACTGGAAACGATAGTTACATCATTGGTGACACATTTCGGCTGGGCTGAGTTGGCTAGACGTATACCCGTACGCTGCTTTAACAATGACCCTAGCATTGGGTCAAGCCTAAAGTTTTTACGTAAAACGCCTTGGGCACGCGATAAAGTGGAAGGTCTTTATATTGCTGTGCTGCAAGATATTCATCGAGTCAAATAAGTAACCATCTATAAATGGCACTTATTTCACTTGCGTAACGGATCAAGTAACGACGACAAGCCATTATGGTCGATTTCTTGCATCAAAGCCAATAACCGCCCTAACTCATTAGGTGGAAATCCTTTGCGGGCAAACCAATTTAAGTATTGGCCCGGCAAGTCGGCGATTAGGCGGCCTTTATACTTTCCGTAAGGCATAGGAAAAGTGAGCAATCGTTGTAAGTCATCTGAGTTCATAACGTATTTTACTGATAGCTGAATTTAACAGGCAAATTAAATAACAGCTTAATAATTTGCTCAGTAAAGAGGCAACCGTAACCAGCGTGAATGCTAAGCAAAAGTGATTGATTAATTTCACAAATAAGCATCATACTGCCATCAGTATCCAACAATTATGCAAACATGGGGTCTTGATGATCCAATTCAGTCTAGCTGGCTAATTTACCGTTACCCTTTTTATGTTATAAATTCATTGAAATAATAGAACTGACTATTTATGGACGTTAATTTGAATCGATGTGCAAATGCGATGCGTGCATCACATGAAGCGCTTGTGATGGCGCTAATGGAGGGTATTGAAGAACCCCGTAAAAACAGGTTTATAGAACCCCAAGACATATTCAGAGACCGTATAAGCGAAACATTAGAATTACTTATTCGTTTTTTTGAAGGCAGCGAAGAATGTGGGGCATTGTATTTAGGTCTATGCATTTTCGAGCTTTATCAGCCTGAGCGTTCAGTCTCAGAAAATAGCGAGGCAACGCATAAAAGGTTTGAGGTAGACGGAATTA
>JAZJZG010000157.1:0-2837 GCA_040389995.1 Pseudomonadota bacterium
TGACGAACGACACAGACGCACTGGGTGCTGCTGGTGGTTACAAAGAACTGACTAAATACAACGCTGCTCCTGGCGGTGGTTCATTAACAGTATTCAGCCTATAATTCAACGTCTTCGGACAATGATTTGTTAGCTAACTACTAAGTTAGTTCAAATAAAACACCCCGATTCGTCGGGGTGTTTTTTTATATGCAGTATCGTGACATAGATGGATTTACCGACTGATATAAATGCCTTTTTTGTCACAAACTCGTTACAATGTATGGATATTTGTTGCTCAATTGTTAGCAATGTAACAATGAGTAAGAACTTTTTAATTTGATAAGTACTCTACAAAAAGAAGCGGAATTTTAAAGCCGTATATTTTAGGATAAGGAACATAAACAATGTTAAAAGATGCTAAGAAACAATTAGGTTTAATTGCACTAACGGTAATCCTAATGAACGTAAATATAGGTTACGCTGCAGACCCAGATATTCCATCTCTTAACCCAGATGAAGGGCGTATCGGAGAGATTAGACGTATACCTGATCCAACGGAATTTAAAGTCTGCGCAGATCCTGATCAAATGCCACACTCCAATAATAAACAGGAAGGTTTTGAAGATAAGATTGCAGAGGTTTTAGCAAAAGATTTAGGTAAAAAGCTGTCTTATACTTATGCATATAATCGCCAAGGTTTTCTAAGAAACACGATCAACGCAAATCGCTGTGACATTATCATGGGCGTGACTTCAGATTTCGACGCTTTGCGCACAACCAAACCATACTATCGTTCAGGTAACGTGTTTATTTACCGTAAGGATAGCGGCTACAACATTACTGACTGGGATAGTCCTGATTTGAAAAAAGCCCGTATCGGTATCGTCGGTCAAAGCACAGCAACCATTCCGCTGAATGACCATAATTTGTTAGTTAACGCGCGCCCTTATCGTATGCAGCGTGATCTCAATTTATCACCTGGTTACATGATTGATGACCTTGTAAAAGGTGATATTGATGTAGCTGTTTTATGGGGTCCTATCGGCGGCTACTACGCTAAACAAGCTAAAATTCCATTAGTTGTTAAACTGATTCCTGAGTATGAAACTACAAATGCAAAGGGTAAAGAATATTGGAATATCTCAATTGGTGTACGCCATAAAGACAAAGAGCGTGCAGCAGAAATTAACGCTGCCATTGACCGCAACCAAGATAAAATCAATAAAATCCTAGATGACTATGGTGTTCCTCATGTTGCTGTAGTAGAGGGCGATAGTGTGATGAAAGTTTATCGTCAGGACAGTGCAAGAACACATGAAAAGGTAACAGGCGGTGACGCCGTTCAATAAACATAGTAAAATAATAAGATTATTTTCGGTTGATACGTCAACGATTAAATAATAAACACGTTAAATGATGACACGTTCAGTAATGCGCTGCATGCATGATCGTCGTTAAGTTCATTATATTAGGAGATGACATGTTAGGCAATAAAGCAATTAAAGCAGCGTTGTTAGTATCAATGCTTGGATTTGTAGGATTAACTTTATCTACTCAGGCCAGCGCAGCTTGTAATTTGGTATCAACAAAAGATGGCAGCCCACTAGGCGTCAAAGAAGTAGAAACCGATACGCCAGAAGCGAAGACGTTTCTAGAGACTTGTATTAACCCATATACAAAAGCATTCGTAAAAAACCCTGAGCTAGCTAAAGCAGGTAAAAAGAAATTTGGCTATATGTCATGTACACAGTGCCACGGCCCTAATGCAGGTGGTCAAGTTGGCCCGTCAATTACAGATAGCACATGGCAGTATGCAAAACACGTGACGGATAAAGGCATGTTTGAAACTATTGCTGGCGGTAGTAACGGCGGTATGTTTGCTTGGCATCAGCAATTAGGTAATCCTGAAAATCTGTCTACAGATGATATTCTCAAGATTATTGGCTGGTTACGCACTCAGTATAAAGGCGGTGGCGAAACACCTTGGTTAAACTAAAACTTTAACTTAAGCAGTGGGTAAGTCAAAAGCTAAAGCCTACTGTAATAACTTAAACGGCTATTGTATAATTACAGTAGCCGTTTTTTTGTTTGCAAGTAATATGCACGTAATAAACACGTGCTATTAAAATTTATATTATGGAGAGATAAAATGAATAAAGGTAAGTTCAGTTTAATCTTAATGCTAATGTTAGTAGCATTAAGTGCTTGTAACAAAAAAGACGCAGGTGCTGTAGCGGCTACAGATGCAGCTGCACCAGCAGCGAGCGGTAAGATGATAGATTTTGTGACGACTCAAGATAGTAAACCATTAGTGATTGATGCTGCTTTATTTGATACGCCAGCAGCTAAAGAGTTTATGTCTACAGGTAAAAATTCATACGTAGGTAATGAAGAAGCAATTGCCAAAGGCAAGAAAGTATTTCAACTTTATTCATGTACACAGTGCCATGGTCCAGAAGCTAAAGGTCAAGTTGGCCCTAATCTGACAGGTCCTGATTATCATTACCCAAAAGATGCGACCAATAAAGGTATGTTTGAGACTGTTTGGCATGGTACAAATGGCGGCATGGGCGCAAAAGGAATTGGCTTGATGGATCCAACTGATCCAAAAAATGGTATCTCACCAGATGAGTTATTGAAAGTGATTGCTTGGATACGCAGTATGAGTAAAGTGACAGGCAATGAGTAATAAAGCGTAATTATTAGTAGTGCTTTATAGCGCGCTTGCTGATATTAGGCAGGCGCGTTTTCATTTTAAGATAGCAATTTTAAGTAGATTATTTTGGATAAAACTATAGTGGATAAAAGTAATCAGAAAGATTTACATCATGTTGTCATTGTCGGCGGTGGCGCTG
>JAZJZG010000158.1:0-2734 GCA_040389995.1 Pseudomonadota bacterium
CAGCTGACGAAAAACAACGGTTCACTAGGTTTACTCAAACTGAGCGTGAAAATGTACTGCCAGTGCTTATCGATGCTGGCCTAACTAAAGCGGATTGCTTTAAAGTAATATCTGCGGCTGGAATTAAACGGCCACGCATTTATGATTTAGGTTACCCAAATGCAAACTGCATTGGCTGTGTTAAAGCAACCTCGCCGACGTATTGGAATCATGTGCGCAAGGTACATCCTGAGGTGTTTGCTTCGCGGGCTGAGCAGTCGCGGGAAATTGGCGCTAGACTGGTTAGGGTTAAAGACAAACGCATTTTTCTGGATGAACTAGATCCAACCGCGAAGGGTAATAAGATGCTTAATTTTGATTGCGGTGTGTTTTGTGAGGAGGCTTCATGATTAACCGCATCCGGGCGTGTGTGCAGTGATGGCCGAACCTGTGAGTGAGCCGAGGTGGTGGATTTTACGTGACGAGTTCAGCAATCGAGCCTTATTGCGAGATGGTGGCGAAAAGTATCCTGACGATGTAAATGGTAAGCCAAGCGAACGATGGTGCAGTGTCGTTGAATACTCTGCCTATGAAGCGTTGAAGACTGAGCGGGATGAATGGAAAAGCGAGTATGAAAACCTATGTAAGGTTGCCAGCGACTACGAAAATCTGCGCGAAACCCTCCAAGCCAAGCTGCAGATCGCAGTCGAGGCGCTGGAGTTTTATTCATTCAGAGAGCATATGAAAATGGGTGACGCATCCTTAGCGAGCACTATTGTTTACAACTATGATAAGCCTGAGCATAAAATTGGTCCTCCCTATATTGCTGGCGTTGAATTCGGTCAGCGGGCCCGCCATGCCCTCAAGCAAATTAGAGGTGAGTGATGGGGCTGATACTTAAAGTCACACCAAAGGAAGTTATCAAGATTGGTGATGACATTTACCTCAGGCTTTACAACTTAGGCGAAAACAAAACTAAGGCTCTAATCGTAGCGCCTGGGTTTAAAATTGATCGCATTAGGTATGAAGAATCACCAAGTTATAAACCGCCTGAGGCTAAAGAAGAATGAGTTCAAGATGCGGCATTGGATTAGAAGATGGATATTTTCTTTATTACGACGTTAATGACATCGTAGACGGTAGCCCGATTGATAACCCTGACTATTGGGTGTGTATGAATCCCGGTGATGGTAATAGCTTCCGCGTAATGCCTCTAAGTACATGGAAAAAAATGATTCTGCGTGATGAATTGAAATGGAAGTTTGAGGAGAAGTGATGGCCGAACCTGTGAGTGAAGCTCTAGAGTATCCAGATAAATGTGTAGCATGTGGCACGCCCGTTAGGGTTGAAGGCCATACTACCAAGTCGTATGTCTCCGCCTACGAATCACTCAAAGAATCATTAATCCTAGCTAAAAAGCAAAGGGATGGGTTTGAAGTTAAACTTAAATTGGCAGTTGAGGCTTTAGAGACACTACTAAAGTGGGCTGAGAAAAATCATGAAATGCCTAATTACAGTGAAGTGATCGCTAACGCACGCGATGCCCTCAAGCAAATTAGGGGGGAGTGATGGAAGAACAAGCTCAGAAATATTACGAAAGTAAAAAATACTTATTCACTAACTATGGTGACGCGTTTGAGTGTGGGTGGAAGGCAGCGATTGAAGATATTAAAAATAGGTTAAAGTTTGATAAGCAGTTAGCTCTTAAAGAATACATGGATTATCTCAAATCTGAATCTGAAGGCGATGAATACCCATTTGATCGCGAGGAGTATGATCAATGTTTCGCGTTTGGCGCGGGCTGGCAACATGAACAGATATTGATTAAGCTAAACTCATTGGCAGAGTCATAGGCGTTAAAAACAACTTCCGCTCAGCCTTACGTCTACGCACTAACCCAGGTAAAACCTTACCGCCTGCACGCTTCCATCTAAGAAACTCATCAGCAACGTCAACCTTATGCTCACCTGCATTTAACTTGCGCAGTAAGGTAGAATTATCAAACCCAACCAATCCAATGTTATATACAAGCGACAGCACTGCGCATAATTCATGATCATTTACAGGTACTTTTATCTTAGTCACCAAGTGCTTAACTCGCATTTTACAATCATCTAAAAGAAGCTCTACAGCCCGGTCATGAGTGATGCGCTGGCCAAGCACGACACCTTTAGTACTCCCATACCCAATGGTAGGTATGCCGACAGGATCTAAGTAAGCCATTAACCGAAGGCCTTCAAATTCCTTTATCAGTTCTAAAGCTGGCTCAAGGTTCATTTATTACAATCCTTTATTGAATCTTCTATGCAACGCTTTACCTTTACTTGATCTCGAGGTGACATGGCAAAGAAGCCGTTACATTGAGCTATCGGTAAATCCTCAATCCATTGAACTCTAAAAGGCTGAAAAGAGATTACCTTACTTTTACCGCACACACGGTGATCTAAATCAATATCATACAGGAATACTTGATTCTGTAGCCGTTGCCAGCAGGGAGTTGCGCAACTAAGCGTTGAGCAAATTATCGAGAATACGACGACGTTCTTCACGTGAGAGAGTTTCGCCAGCTTTAACGGTATCTTCATATTGCTTAAGAAGCTCAGCATCTTTAGCCTCTAACTGTTTCTTTAGTTTACGTTCCTCTACCCACTTAAAAGCTCTATCGGCTAACCATTCTAATATAGCATTCACAATCCAAGTGATAATAAATTTCATTTATTCCAAAATTAACAACCCTTTGCAGACAATTAACACA
>JAZJZG010000159.1:0-8018 GCA_040389995.1 Pseudomonadota bacterium
GGCTTAATTACAAAAAAATAAGCCATCATCTTGTAATAAAAGTTACATAAAATCACTGAAATCATTTAACTAGCGAATCAAGTATTGAGCACTAAAAATGACATTTAAAAAAATAAGCCAGAATTTGGGTATCATTGCTGGACTGCTCTTTTCTACCTTCGCCACAGCAGAAACTACACAGGAAGATTGGAATGCTAAATTTCAATCTACTTATGTATGGCAAAAAAACGCAGCTTTCCAATCCCCTTATGCCTCGACCAACAGCTTGTCAGCTAGCGCAAATAAGAGTTATTCATTTACTGCTACGGCCGCTTTGGGCATTCGTCTTTGGCAAAATGGTGAGTTTTACCTGAACCCGGAAATCGCTCAGGGCGTACCTTTTTCAAACCTGACAGGTTTAGGTGGCTTTACCAATGGCGAACTCGCGCGCACCTCCGGCCCCAACCCAACGCTTTATCGGGCAAGACTGTTCTTACGTCAGACCTGGGGCTTAGGCGGTGGCTCAGAAGAAGTTGAATCTGGCGTTAATCAGTTAGCAGGACAAATTGATAAGCACAGAGTTGTACTCACAGTAGGCAACATGTCGGTTGTCGATATATTTGACAATAACATCTACAACCACGATCCAAGAAGCCAGTTCTCAAATTGGGCATTGATTACGCACGGTTCATATGACTATGCGGCAGACGCACGCGGATACACCTGGGGCGGCGTGCTTGAATATTATGGTGATGACTGGGCGGTTCGAGCAGGCCGCTTTATTGAACCCAAAGAACCGAATCAACAGGCACTTGATAGCAATATTTTAAATCATTATGGCGACCAGCTTGAACTTGAACATACACACGCACTAGCTGGGCAACCGGGCAAATTACGTTTGCTTGCTTTTCGGAATTACACCAGAATCTCCCGTTATGATGATGCCCTAAAATTAGGCATTCAATCTGCTGCAACACCGGACATCAACTTTGTACGCACTGATGAGCACGCTAAATACGGTTTAGGCTTAAATCTGGAACAGGCCATTAATAAAGATGTGGGTATCTTTGCCCGTGCCATGTGGGCAGATGGCCAAACTGAAACCTATGCGTATACCGAAGTAGATCGCTCAATATCCGGCGGCACCCTGATTAAGGGCACTACCTGGCAACGTCCGGATGATACGATAGGTGTTGCATTTGCAATCAACGCATTATCTAATGCCCATCGAGACTATCTGGCAGCAGGCGGCTTCGGTTTCTTTATAGGCGATGGCAAGCTTAATTACAGCACTGAAAAAATATTCGAGGCTTTTTACAATATCAAGCTAAACAAATACGTGTGGTTGTCGGTGGATTATCAGCACATCGACAATCCTGCCTATAATGCCGATCGTGGCCCTGTCAATTTCGGCGGGTTTCGACTGCATACAGAATTCTAACGGGTAGCAGTGCTATCATTTAAAAAATAATTAATTCCAAACATACTCATCATGGCCAAAAGTAAGCAATTTTTCCCGCGACAAGTGGTAGAAGCAGGAGGCAGTCGCTGGGACTGGGCGCTGCTACCGATGATGCTAGCCCTGCTGGTATTGCTCGCCTATGGTGCGCAACAGATGAGTCGCCCATTTCAATTGGGTGAGACGTTACCACTATCGCTAGACCCGCTTAATTTACCCTATTATCTACTGCGTACCACGCTAAGAATGTTTATTGCACTAGCCGCCTCGATGGTATTTAGTTGCGTGTTTGCCGCCTTGACCGTGAAGTATAAAGTTGCCGAAAAAGTCCTGGTGCCATTACTAGACATACTGCAATCGATACCTATTCTTGGATTTTTATCCATTACAGTCACTATGTTTATCGCATTATTTCCAGGCAACTTGCTTGGCGTAGAATGTGCTGCCATTTTTGCCATTTTTACTTCGCAGGCCTGGAATATGGCCTTCAGTGCATATCAGGGTTTCCGTACTGTCCCTGCCGAGCTGGCAGAAGCGGCAAAAGTATTCCAGCTATCAGGCTGGCAAAAATTCTGGCGGCTAGAGCTACCTTTCGCCATGCCTGGGCTATTGTGGAACATGATGATGTCCATGTCAGGCGGCTGGTTCTTTGTAGTAGCTTCCGAAGCTATTTCAGTCTCTAACCAGAATATCAAGCTACCTGGAATCGGCTCTTATATCGCATTAGCGATTGAACAGCAGAATTTATGGGCGATTGTCTGGGCGATTGGCGCCATGTTCATAGGCATTTTACTCTATGACCAGCTTTTCTTCAGGCCGCTGGTGGCTTGGGCGGATAAGTTCCGCTTTGAAGAAAACACCAGCGCAACGGCACAGGACTCCTGGATGTTAACCTGGCTAAATAGAACAAGCTGGATAAAAATAATAGCAGAAAAATTGGGTGCTTTATTGCAAGTGACTTTTTTCCTGTTTCGCCGTACCTATGATGGCACTTCCATTAGAGCTAGGCCGAGCCAGCAATCATCCATAAGCGAGCGCATTTTGGATGCCTCCATTGCTGCCGGTGCTTTTTATGCACTATGGCTGCTCATACACTTCATTCATAGCGAGGTAGGCTGGGGAGAAGCTGGCCATGTCCTCATGCTTGGCCTTTATACATTATCACGGGTTGTCATCCTGATTTTTATAGCCGCTTTAATCTGGATTCCGGTTGGCGTCTGGGTGGGCATGCGACCCAATCTATCATCCAAGGTACAAGCGATTGCCCAGTTCATGGCTGCTTTCCCCGCTAACTTGATGTTCCCGGGTGCAGTGGTATTAATTGTACATTTCAAGTTGAATCCCGATATTTGGTTATCACCGCTGATGATTCTCGGCACGCAATGGTATTTGCTGTTCAATGTTATCGCAGGCGCCTCTACCATCCCTACTGAACTACGCTACGCAGCACAAAACCTTGGGCTGAATGGCTGGCTAAAATGGCGGCGGTACTTACTACCAGCAATTTTCCCCAGCTTTGTGACCGGCGCAATTACGGCTACTGGCGGCTCTTGGAATGCCAGTATCGTCGCCGAATATGTCACCTGGGGACATACCACGCTAAAAGCACATGGCATTGGCAGTTATATTGCCGAGATGACTGCCATAGGCGATTTCCCTAGAATTGCCTTAGGTATAGGCATAATGTGTATCTTCGTCATGGGATTTAATCATTTTGTCTGGCGCAGGCTTTATCGTATGGCTGAAAACCGCTTACATTTTTAAGGATGCAGTATATGAGTACTCCAATTGTCGAACTTAAATCCATAGATAAATCCTTCCATTCTGCCGATGGATCGGCACGTTTAGTATTGCAAGGCGTAGACTTTACCCTGAATGAAGGCGAGATCGTGGCCTTGCTGGGTCAATCTGGCTCAGGAAAGTCGACGATGCTACGTATCATGGCCGGCCTCTTACCTGCGGATAAAGGTCAGGTACTTTATCAAGGATTGCCTGTTTATAATGCTGCACGCGGCATCAGCATGGTATTTCAGTCATTTGCATTATTCCCCTGGCTTACTGTGCAAAAAAATGTGGAGTTAGGCCTGGAAGCGCAAGGCATGCCTATGGACGAAAGGCAACAACGTGCACAAGCCGCTATCGAAATGATAGGCTTATCCGGCTTTGAGGGCGCTTTGCCACGCGAATTATCTGGCGGCATGCGTCAACGCGTCGGTATCGCCCGCGCACTAGTGATGGAGCCGCAGGTACTGCTTATGGATGAAGCGTTTTCCGCACTTGATGTGCTGACAGGTGAGCGCCTACGCGAAGACATATTAGAGCTATGGAATAAGAAAGAAATCCCAACTAAGGCTATCCTCATCGTTTCACACAATATTGAAGAAGCCGTGATGATGGCTGATCGTGTACTTATTTTTGCCAGTGACCCAGGACGCGTACGAGCCGAGTTGCCAATCACCCTCAAACACCCCAGGCAGGCTGAAAGCCAAGAAGTACGTACACTCATTGATAATGTTTACGGTCTGATGACCACCGGTTCCGTACGTCCAGGCCGTTTAAGCGACGTCGATACCAAACTGCAATTAGGTGACAGGCTGCCCGAAGCGGACATTACACGCATGGAAGGTATACTCGAACTCATTACCGAGGAGCCATTTCATGGTCGTGCAGACTTACCCAAACTAGCAGAGGAAACCGAGCTTACCGACAAAGAACTGCTAGAGGTTTCCAGAGCGCTGACCTTGCTAGGCTTCGTGCAATTAGCACATGGTGATATTGTGATTACTGAATTAGGCAAATCTTATGTTGCTGCGACTAAGGCTGAGCGCCAGATCACTTTCAGTAAACAATTATTAGCGCATGTGCCTTTAATTGCATACATTCGGCATGGTCTTGAGCAAGATCCATCAGGTGATTTGCCTGAGGACTTATTCCTCAAACTATTACGTTTTACGCTTAACAAAACTGAAGCTGAGCATGCTTTAAGTATTGCCATTGAATGGGGTCGTTATGGCGATGTGTTTGAGTACAATTATAATACCGGCGTGATTCATCTGCCTAAGGATGAAAAAAACATTAACTAAACTGCAAGCTGATATTCAGCCTTGCATGACGTATATTTTTTAAAGCCACTTTAGTTAAAACCACTTAAGCTAAAATTACTTTAGCTTCTGGGTGCTGTTTTGGTCGTTACTCTCAATGGCTTAACTCTTCTTAACGATACTTGGTATAAGTCTATATAGCCGGTCTCAAAGCAGCGTTGTGCTGAATCAAAATAGGTTCGGTAGTGGTCAAAAAGCGCTTGTCCGTAACGCTCAATAATTGTGCGCTCATGCAGTTGCAGTCTTTTATTCCATTCCGATAGCGTACGTGCGTAATCCAGTCCGATTCGACGCACGGCTGAGATTTCATACTTGTCGACAATTGCGGCTTGAATATCACTGATAGAAGGCAATGCTGAGCCGGGGAACACTTTTTCAAGTAAATATCGCGAATCTCTCAGCTCAGAAATAGAATTCGGCGCCCGAGAAATCACAATAGCCTGAAGTCCAATTTGCGCATCGGGGGTAGAAACCGCCTGACACCAATCAAAGAACGCTTTGTAAATATCACGATGACGATAAGCCGCCTGATCTTCAAACGAAGCAAAATGCTCAAAAGCACCAATCGAAATAATTGCATCAAATTTTCGTTCAGGCGGTGAGAAGTCTTGCCATGCCGACAAGTCAACCGAAAGCTGCTGGTTTCGCATGCTGTTCACATAATCAAACTGCTCGGTACTTAAGGTCAAGCCATGTATATGCGTATCAGGATACTTGTCTACAATACGGTTCATCAATCCACCCCAGCCACACCCCACGTCAATTACATGATGGCCCGGTGAAACATTTGCATAGCGGCATAATCTATCGAGCTTATCTTCTTGTGCCTGCTCTAAATCTGCAGCGTTTTTCCATACGCCGCAACTGTAAGCACGATATTTTTTATCTAAAAAAAGCGCAAAGAAATCATTATCCACATCATAGTGGTACTCTATATCTGACCTTGATGCCATCTCAACCTCTTAGTAAACGTCCTATCATATATTTGGCATTATCCCCTTGCTTTCACTATTATGGCAATTGAATATAGCTAGCTGGCAACATCTGCTTATTAAAAGTCTTTCACTGATTCCAAGCTGAATTCAAGTAAGCCGCATCAAAGTACACCACCCAAGACATTGATAGTGATAGCTAAAATGACGACATTAAAAAAGAAAGAAATTACACTATGAATCAACGCCAATCGTCGGATTTTACTATCAGAAATTTGCACATCGGAGGTTTGGAATGCCATACTTAAGATTAACGAGAAATACATAAAATCCCAATAATCTGGATTTTTGGTACCGGGGAACAATAACCCCCTATCCTGTTTATCATGATTTAACGCAAAGTTATGGGCATACTGCAAAGCAAAGCTGGTCGCCAGAAATAGCCATGATAAAAAGATACTTAACGCAGCAAAAACCACTCGCAATAACGCATTTTCTTTACCCGCGTGCAACTCCAAATGAACAGCTAACATGATAACGCCCACTAATATGGTAGAGAGCGCCAGAATCGCCCATTTACCCTCATTTTGCTGACGTGCACGGCGCAACATCGTTTCTGAAGTAGCGCGTGACATATTAACCATGATACTGACTAGAAAAATGGTGGCGCCAAGGTCAAAAGCTGCAAGTATGGCTTGGGTATATCGCACATAAGGCAATAATATGTAGCAAAGTAAAATGGATACAAGGATAGATGAGCTTAATCTTGGCCGATAAAATAGTGCTTTAGCAATACGTGGTATATACATAGAATATATTATTACGTCAGTTGTCAGATTGAATGATCAGGTTTAATGAATAGTAAGCTGAAATCAATCTAGTGAACAACTAACTTACCGAAATTATGCAGTAATTTCACCATTGATATAAGGCAGATAGGCATACTCGACGAGTATTCTATAGTTTTTATGATTAGAAATATATTGAGCAACGATACATGAAAGAGATTCATGCACTATTAAAACCTGTTATGCCAGTTATATTTGGCTGCTGCATCATATTCACCACAATCATGGCCTTGATTCCGGTGACAGATATTCCAAGTGTTTTTAACTTCTGGGATAAAGCACAACATTCATTAGCATTTATTACGCTAACGCTCACCGGCAGTATGGCATACCCGAGCAAAACAAAAATTGTCTACCTAGGCTTAGTTATATATGGCGCAGGCATAGAAGTAGTACAGTACTATTGCACGACAACGCGAGTGGGCGATGTCTTCGACTGGTTAGCAGACTGTATAGCGATAGCATTAGGCATATTGATTTATCAGACACTGCAAAAATTATTGATTAGATCAAATTTCATCTAAAGCTCGTGGCAAAAACCAGTGCGGTTCACAATCAAGTAATGTCAGATTTTGCATCATCGCATTGGTTAACTTCCATTATAATTATTGAATAAACTGACATTTGTAAGCTATTTAATCATTAGCTATTAGGGTAAAAGAAATGCAAAACATCGTTGAGAATGTCACCACTGTCGCTCATGTGATTCAACTAGCTGTGGCTCCTGTGTTTTTATTGACAGGCATTGGGGCAATTCTATCGGTACTCACCGGACGTTTAGGCCGTATAGTGGATAGATTCAGGGTGCTAACTGAACAGCAAAACCATAAGCAATCTCAAACTAAGATATCACGCGAATTAAGTCTGCTTTCGATTAGGGCAACCTGGGTACATTGGTCAATTACCTTATGTACAATTTCTGCACTATGTGTCTCCGTTGTCATTGGCACTTTATTTGTAGGCTCTGAGATTAATCTGGATCCATCCCGCCTCGTTTCACCGATGTTTATTTTAGCGATGTTGAGTTTGATCTTGGGCTTGATCTGTTTTTTACGTGAAATTTATCTTTCTATCCATGCCTTTGAATTACCGGTAGCTTAGATTCTAAATAAATACTTTAGCAGCCAGCGCTAGTGCAACCAACAAAGCAAAACCTGCAAAGGTACGCTGCATCGTTTGGTTAGATATTTTATTAGCTAAAAGCCGGCCAGCGAACATACCTGCAATTGTTGCAATGCTAAAAGGTATTGCTATGTGCCAGTTGATTGTGCCCTGCGTTATATAGGTAGCCAAGCTCATGACAGACACCAGTGCAATCACTGTGAGAGACGTAGCAACTATAGATTTTATATCTAAATTAGTGACTTTATGTAGTGTTGGCACGATAACAAACCCCCCACCTACACCCAGCAATCCGGAAAGAAATCCTGCCACACTGCCTGTAGCCATAAGTCGTTTAGTGCAAGGTGCAGTCCAGAACAACTTTGACGTCGCGGGATTGACCGCACAGGCAGGCTCCGGCTTATCTACATCCACTTGTACATCATGTGTACTTTGTCGCCACATACGCCATGCGACATAAACCAGCACAACGGCAAATATCAGGCTTAAAAATTGATTGGGTGTACGTTGTGCCAGCCATACGCCAAGTGGCGCAAAAATAAGGCCTACGCTTGAAATCAGAGTTGCGGCCTTATAC
>JAZJZG010000160.1:0-443 GCA_040389995.1 Pseudomonadota bacterium
CCTGAGCATCGAGTTGCCGCCGGGCACGCCGCTTTGGATACCGCCCGCAGCATTTGCCGCAGTAAATGCAAGATTAGCTGTGTCACCAAAGAGTTGAGCATAGAGCGTCGTACGAACATTCTGCTTTTCAATATTAAGATTATCTTCCGCAATAGAACCTTCAATCTCTTGGTTCTTAGCTCTTTTAGCTCCAATATTAAGGGTAGCACGTTGAATAGCGTTAAAACTGGGAGAAGTAAAGGCAACCCCACGGGTTGTCATCATCGCTTCCTGCGCATCAAGTGTTTTCTCCAAAACCTCATAGTTGGTCAATTGCTTTTGTTGATTCATTCAAGTCGGAAATGGGATTAGTGCTTTGTAAGTGTTGTCTCTCATAAATAGGAACAATTGGATTGGCATCGCTATTACTAAGACTGTCTTGTAACAACACTTTGAGTAGCAGT
>JAZJZG010000160.1:453-878 GCA_040389995.1 Pseudomonadota bacterium
AGATCAAGTGCCTTTTCTTTTTGCTGGGAAGCTTCATATTCCATTTCCATCTTACCAGCGGTTGCACCAACAGCCACAGCCGCGAGCGCAATTGTTGCGACTTCTAATCCCATGATTCCTCCTTAAATCACTGCTACGTCAATTTGATAGCCGATACTAAGTATCTGCATATCAAACGGGGAAGATTGCGTGATAACAATCGCATCACGATCAAACCGACCCCACCCTGACACGGGGGCAAATATCTCTGTTCCTGTTCGCGGTAAAAGAGGCTCTCCTGCCTGAATTTCCGCAAAACTTTGATATGGTATAAGCTTACCATTGATATAAAAGTTGAGCGATTGGTAATAATCAATATAGATACGGCTTAGGTTTTTCATGAACGGTGATGCTGTACTTCCCGCGAAGGGGTACATGGGTCTTAT
>JAZJZG010000160.1:888-1565 GCA_040389995.1 Pseudomonadota bacterium
GGTACTGTCCAAAATCTTGGTTCTCATAGACGACTTGGACGGTGTAGCCATTAAACCGATCAAGCCCTGTTATCTCACCTTGAGCGTCCATCGATGCGTTTTCTTGGCTATCGATATAGATGGTTGGATCAAACATCTCAATCGTAAATTCACCTGTTAGATCATAGTATTTCAACATATAAACTCGGTTATTAACTGTCACTATGTCTATTAACTGTACATTCTCTTGGAAGGTAATAGGCGTTAAAGCAGCCAATTTATATTCGGCTGCAAATTGAAATGCTGTAATCGTGTCATCACTGTCATTCATAAAATAAATGAAGTTATCTTGTGAAGTATCAGACCCACGCTGCAAAGCACGGTTTAAAGGGTTCTTCACAAGATGTGAGCTTGGCGCTGTTACGTTTGTTGATTTATATGAAAGGCCAACACCGGTGAAATGATAGTTGATAAATGCTTTACCTGTATGGCTTGAAAAATAACTATCATTAATATAAGTCTGAGGTTTTAAATTATTTGAAGACCCAAACGCAGATTGATGTCTCACACTAAAAGTACTAGGGGTTAATCCTGAGTTTTGATCTTGAGGGCATGAAAATTCAAAGTTCTGGCAATAGATTTCAAGTTGCTTACCACCATTCAACCAATTCACAGCCCCGCTATTCGTTTGCCCAATG
>JAZJZG010000161.1:0-1016 GCA_040389995.1 Pseudomonadota bacterium
TTGAATACATCGTTAAATATGCTTGTACAGCGGTCTGGATAATGACAAAACGGTCCGTGATCAATCGAACATCGCATCAATAAATTCATTGGCATTAAATGGCCTTAAATCGTCAATCGATTCACCTATACCTATGTAACGAATCGGGATAGGGCGTGCTTCGGCAATTGCAGCAATCACACCGCCTTTGGCTGTTCCATCCAGTTTGCTTAGCACTAAGCCGGTGACGCCTAAAGCGTCATCAAAGGTTTTTACCTGTGTTACCGCGTTTTGACCGGTATTGGCATCTAACACTAATAGCACCTCATGCGGTGCGCCAGAGAGTGCTTTGTCCATCACACGTTTTACCTTGGCGATCTCATCCATCAAATGCATTTGTGTGGGTAGTCGGCCAGCGGTATCGGCGAGCACAATATCAATATTTTTAGCACGTGCCGAATTGATGGCATCAAACATCACCGCTGCGGCATCACCGCTGGTTTGTGAGACTACATGCACATTATTACGCTCGCCCCAAATTTGCAGTTGTTCTCGCGCGGCGGCTCTAAACGTGTCGCCAGCCGCAATCAATACTGATTTACCTTCGGCTTGAAAAGCATTGGCAAGTTTGCCGATGGTCGTGGTTTTGCCGGCACCATTTACACCGGCCAGCATAATCACATATGGCTTATGACCATCCGTAATCAATGGTTTTTGTAGAGGTGTTAATAGGTCAGCTAGCGCTTCTTTTAAAGCGACTTTAAGCTGGGCGGTATCGTCTAGGCTTTGCCTTTTAACGCGGTTCTTTAAATCGGCTAACAGGTTCTGCGTAGCATTCACGCCCACATCCGATGTCAGCAAAATGGTTTCCAGCTCTTCGTATATCTCAGCGTCAATTTTCCCGCCGCCAAACAGGCCAGCCAATTGATTGCCAAACTGTTTACGCGTTTTTGATAAACCTTGTTTTAGCCGTTCCGAGAAGCTAGGTTTCACGCTAGGTTCTAAAGCCGGCTCACTGGCAGGTTTGGTATCTGGTC
>JAZJZG010000161.1:1043-1730 GCA_040389995.1 Pseudomonadota bacterium
GCCTTGCGCATTTGTTGCGGATGAGTATGCCAAATGAAATTAAACTATTAGAACTAAATGCATCTCGGTTTGGTCATTAAAGCAATGCTTGCTATGCAAGTAGTTGAAGTTTACGTGTCATTTCATACAGTAATTTTTTAGATTAAAAACGGTAATATCAATGATAAAAAAAACGATGCTTAGCAAGGCTACCTTTAAAAAACCAAGCATAAAAAAAATACTGATCGTATTTGCTTGGTTGCCTGGCTTATTCAGTGTGTTAGCACATGCGGTGGAGGTTAAGGAGTTCCAGCTTAAAAACGGCCTCAAGTTAATCGTTCAGGAAGACCATCGTTCGCCGGTGGTGGTGTCGCAAGTATGGTACCGCGCTGGCAGCATTGATGAGGTGAACGGCAAAACCGGCGTGGCACATGTGCTGGAGCATATGATGTTCAAAGGCACTAAGCTAGTGAAAGCTGGGCAGTTCTCACGGCTGATTGCTGCGGCAGGCGGTAAAGAAAATGCGTTTACTGGCGCGGATTACACCTGTTATTTTCAGCAGTTAGAAAAATCGCAACTACCGCTATCTTTCAAGTTAGAGGCGGATCGCATGGCAAACTTGCAGTTAACCAAAGCCGAGTTTGATAAAGAGATTAAAGTGGTGATGGAAGAGCGTCGCTGGCGCACCGACGACAAGCCGCAGGCTTT
>JAZJZG010000162.1:0-5322 GCA_040389995.1 Pseudomonadota bacterium
CTAAATCCGGTTGCTGATAATCAGCGCGACGGGTACTAGCAATAATAGGCCGCCGATAGCAAAGTCAGCCATTGCGGGTTTGCCTTCCCGTTTAGCGAAATACCAGGCCAGCATCATCGGCATAGCAATACGCATGAGTTCTGAAGGCTGAATTTGTGTGAAGCCTAAATTTAACCAGCGTCGTGCGCCGTGACTCATTGAACCAAACAAGGCTACCGCAATTAATAATAAAACCCCTAGTGTATACAGCGGCAAGGCAATGCGCTCCAGCTGGTTTGGCGCTACATTGGCGGCGGCCCACATGAAACTCAATGCTACGATGATGTTAATGCCTTGACTATACACCCGTGCAGAGTTCTGCCCGGATTCGCTGTACAACACAAGCAGACCAACGATTAAAGTGAAAAACAGACACGCCATCAAGAATGAATCTATGCGTTTAACAAAATGAGTGAATAATTTGCTAATCATGTAATTCTTCTTCAGGCGGGGAGCTTGGCTCTGGTTTAGCTCTGCTCGCCGGCTTGGCTGGCGTTTTCGACGTTTCCGGAGCTTTGTCCGGAGCAGGTAATTTACCCAGTAAATAGTAATCCATCACTTTTCTGGCAATCGGCCCTGCGGTAGAGCCGCCATGCTGGCCATTTTCAACAATCACCGCCATCGCAATGGTTGGATCTTCAGCTGGCGCATAGGCAATGAATAAAGCATGGTCGCGATGGCGTTCGTTAATGGCATTCGCGTTATATTTTTCATTCTGTTTAATACCAATCACCTGTGCGGTACCTGTTTTCGCGGCAATAGCATAAGGCGCATTGGCACCTACGCTGGCAGCGGTACCGCCCGGTAGTGTTACATCTACCATGCCGCGCTTCACAATAGCAATATCGTCAGGATTAAGCTTGATGGTATCTTGCACCACTGATGGCAGCATGGTGGTTTCCCCAGACATAGCTTTTTGAATTTGTGTGACTAAATGCGGCTTCATGGCCACGCCATTATTTGCCAGTATTGCCGTAGCCTGTGCGAGTTGCATAGGCGTGACTAAGGTGTAACCTTGCCCTATGCCCATAATCACGGTTTCACCCGGGTACCATGGTTGCTTGTAACGACGCATTTTCCATTCTGGTGTAGGTAATAGTCCGCCAATTTCACCTTGAATATCCACTCCCGTTTTTTTGCCAAAGCCAAAGTGGCTGACAAATGAGGCTAATTTATCTACGCCTAATTCTAGCGCCAAGCCATAAAAAAAAGTATCACAAGAAATCGTGATCGCACGTTGCATATCGACCACGCCATGCCCAGAAGGTTTCCAATCTCGGTATCTATGTGAGCTATTGGGTAAGGTAAAGAACCCCGGGTCTTGTATGGAAAAAGGCGGCAGGCGTTTGCCATCTTCCAGGCCGGCCATTGCTACGAACGGCTTAAATGTTGAGCCTGGCGGATAAATGCCTCGAATCGGACGGTTGATTAAAGGTTTATCTATCGACTCATTAAGCGCTTTCCAATTTTCAACATCTATACCATCCACAAATAAATTGGGGTCAAATGTAGGTTGGCTGACGTAACTCAATATTTCGCCAGTTTTTGGATTGATCGCCACTAAAGCCCCGCGATGGTCGCCAAATGCTGTTTCTGCAATCTCTTGTAACCTGCTATCGATAGACAGCACGAGGTTATCCCCAGGCGTTGGTGCTGTGCTAGATAACACGCGTACCGCGCGCCCATCCGCATCAACCTCAACTTGCTGAAATCCTGTCGTGCCATGTAAATAACGTTCGTAAAACTGCTCTATGCCACTTTTACCTACATGGTCAGAACCCTTGTAATTAGAAAGGTCGCCAGCTTTTTCGAGATTAGAGAGGTCATTATCGTTAATGCGACCGATATAACCTATCATATGTGAGCCTAGTTTCCCCATAGGATAATGTCTGAATAGCCGGGATTTAATCTCTACCCCGGGGAAGCGATAATGGTTGACGGCAAACTTTGCCGCCTCCACTTCGTTAAGATGAGTGCGGATTGGCACACTTTCAAAGTTACGGCTTTCATCTCGCAATTTGTTAAAGCGTTTACGGTCAAGCGCACTGACCTCCACCAGTTTGCTGATATTGGCAATGGTTGCTTCGAGATTATTTATTTTTGAAGGGGTAATTTCTAGCGTATAGACAAAAAAGTTATGTGCAAGTACTACACCATTCTTGTCCAGGATTAAGCCGCGATTTGGCACAACAGGCGTCAGCGAAATGCGGTTATTTTCCGCCAGTGTTTGGTAATGCCGGTACTGGCTAACTTGCAGATAGAAAAAACGCGCTGTCAATAAGCCAAATAGCATTAGCACGACAAAAGCGGCAACGCCTAATCTGAGCTTAAAGAGATATTGCTCGTGCTGGTAATTCTTGAGTTCAGCGCGCACGTTTAAATGCTCGCTACGGCAAAATTATCTATCACGCGAGCGCCCACCAGTATTCAAGCCAAACATCACGGCAATTTTCCACAATAAAACGCCAGTAACACTAGGTGAAAAATACGCCCAGCCTAAAGGTAGTACGCCCGTAAAAGTTTTGAGTATGAGTAAGATGATTTGTGCACTAATCAGCAATAGAAATACATAGAATAATTGCTGTGTACCATTAAATAACACTAATCGGCGTTGATAAATCACGGCAAAATATGCAGTGACAGTATATGCCAATGCATATTGCCCAAAAACGCCACCTGTTGCCAGGTCTACAAATAAGCCCACAAACCAGGCTGTACCGATATTGCATAAATTAGGCGCACGTATCAGCCAGAATATGATGGCTAGCAGTAAAAAATCGGGGCGTAATTGTAAGGCCAGACCTGACCAGGGCAGCAACAAGCAAATGAATGCCAGGGTAAGTGATAAATACACAGATTTAAGGCTACTCGGGGGCATGTGCATTACTCGTATTGTTGGCAGGTACTTTTTCTATAATTTTTTCTGCCGTTCTTTGCGGTGGTTTTCCTGTAGTGCTTACTGTCGCTTTGTCAGTGTTTTTTTGTGCTGGTTTGGTTGGTAAAGCCTTTGCTGAGGTCGGTGCTAGGTCTGCTTTAGGCGTGCTGCTTACCGTATTGCTTGGTAAAGTCTCAGCGCGTGGAGTGCCGACTAATAGTATTTGCCCATGACTTTCAACGCCGCCAGTAGGTACGCAAACTATGCGTGCAAAAGGTGAATCAGGATTGATTTCTATATGTGTGACTTTGGCAACCGCAAGGCCGGCCGGGTAAACACCGTCGATGCCGGACGTCACCAGGATGTCACCGCTACGTATGTCGACACTGGTTGGTAAATAGGGCAAATCTAAGGTGTTGTCACGCCCATGACCAAATGCAATCGCGCGCAGGCCATTTCGTTCTACTTGTACGGGAATTGCTAATGATTTATCGGTAATGAGAGTTACCTCACTGCTCAAAGGGTAAATACGCGTTACTTGGCCAATGACCCCAGTGGCATCAACCACAGCCTCCCCCGCGACTATGCCATCTGTTTCGCCACGATTGACAATCACTTTTTTTGTAAAAGGATCGCGACCTATATGCATAATCTCGCCCAATATACTGTGTTCAGCCATTGCTTTATTAGCATTGAGTAATTGGCGTAGATGCTCGTTTTCAAGTGCGAGCGAATTGAGGCGTTGCAGTGCGACACTTTGTTTGAGTGCTAGCTGTTTTAGTTGTTGATTTTCACTCAGCAGGTGGTCATGGGTGGAAAAGTACTCATCCATATCACGATAAATTTGCACTGGCGTATTCGCTAGCAGTTGCAATGGGTGCAATGCTGCCTCCAAGCTTTCGCGTAGGTTAGTCAGATACTGTAGCCGTGAATCGGTAGCCATTAGCGCCAACGATAAGGCTGAAAAGAATACCAGGCGAGCAAAAGCCGTCGGGCCGCGTACAAAAAATGCCGGGGCTGGTTGTTGCTCAAATTTTTGATTAAAACTGCGAGCCATAGACTATACGGTATTTTATCTTTCTACTTATGATTTTAACTGTGATGAATCAATCATGATGGCAATTGATTATAGTTAAATAAAGCATCCTTTACTTGTGCGTTAGGCCGTATTAAACGGCCTAAAAAGTCATGCACTTCCCAAAAATCTAACGCAAGTGAGTTCTGAGCTTATTTAACTGAGGTGAATATTTCTTGCTTACTCATAAACAAATATGCTGCCCAATTTGTCCATTTCTTCCAAGGCACGACCGCAACCACGCGCCACACAGGTCAATGGGTCTTCAGCAACAATGACAGGCAAACCGGTTTCTTCAACTAACAGTCTGTCCAGGTCGCGCAATAAAGCACCGCCGCCGGTCAATACCATGCCTTTTTCTGCAATATCAGCGCCTAACTCGGGCGGCGTTTGCTCTAATGCTGATTTCACTGCACCCACAATTGAATTTAGCGGCTCTGTGAGGGCCTCTAAAATTTCATTGCTGGAGATAGTGAATTTGCGTGGCAAGCCTTCAGCGAGGTTGCGACCAGTCACTTCCATTTCTAGTACGGTAGAGCCCGGGAAGGCCGAGCCGATTTTTTTCTTGATCGCCTCGGCGGTAGGCTCGGAAATTTGCATGCCATAATTGCGGCGAATGTAATCAATAATCGCTTGGTCAAACTTGTCGCCGCCTACGCGCTCGGATTTTGCATAGACAATACCACCAAGTGAAATGACACCCACTTCAGTCGTGCCACCACCAATATCT
The DNA here is from genome assembly GCA_040389995.1 of Pseudomonadota bacterium. Classification (GTDB taxonomy): domain Bacteria; phylum Pseudomonadota; class Gammaproteobacteria; order Burkholderiales; family Methylophilaceae; genus Methylotenera. The sequence goes on from JAZJZG010000162.1 coordinate 4,720, forward strand.
ACAACCATAGAGCCCGTTGCTTCAGAAACCGGCATGTCAGCACCAATGGCAGCCGCCATTGGTTCTTCAATCAGGAATACTTGCTTTGCACCCGCACGTTCGGCGGATTCTTTAATCGCTCGGCGCTCTACTTGAGTAGAACCAACCGGTACGCAGATAATAATGCGTGGGCTGGGTGAGAACCAGCGTGCATCATGCACGCGACGAATAAAGTATTTGAGCATTTGCTCTGTGATGGTGAAGTCTGCGATCACGCCATCTTTCATCGGGCGGATCGCTTGGATATTGGCCGGTGCTCGTCCGAGCATGCCTTTGGCTTCAGCGCCTACTGCAAGCAGAATCTTTTTTCCGCCAGGACCGCCTTCAAGACGAATCGCTACCACTGAGGGTTCATCCAAAACGACGCCTTTGCCGCGCGCGTAAATAAGGGTATTGGCAGTGCCTAAATCAATGGCAAGGTCATTTGAAAAATAGCTAGTTATAAAGCCGAACATTATGTTTATCCCGTATTTAATACAATTCAATGCAAGTTAGCAGCTTAATCTTTTGGCTTAATTAAGGCGCGCATAAAATCAGGTTATAATACCGTATAACTGCTCGAAA
>JAZJZG010000162.1:5332-13360 GCA_040389995.1 Pseudomonadota bacterium
ACAAAACTACGGTAATGTAAATTAGCGGTATGAATTTTTAGGACTTAAATTTAAGCCCTAAAAATTACCGCTATATTAAATGAAATAGTAAGCATGCAATAACACTATATAAATCGTACTAATCAAATTTCGGATTACTGAAGCATGGCATTAAGCATTGAAGATATAAAGAAGATTGCACATCTAGCGCGCATTGAAGTCAGCAATGACGATGCTGCGGCCACATTAACCAAGCTAGCAGGTATTCTGGGCTTAATCGAACAAATGCAGGCAGTAGACACTACTGGCATTGTGCCGATGTCGCATTCGCAAGACTTAAACCAGCGCTTGCGTGACGATGTTGTGACTAAAACTAATCTGCGAGACGAGTTTCAAAAAAATGCGCCTGTACTGGGTAATGGTTCGACAGAGCCGGCAGTAGCGGGTGGCTTATACTTAGTACCTAAAGTAATCGAATAATAAATCATGATAAACAGTAGCCTTAAACAGCTTGGAGCGATGCTTCAGGCTAAAAAAATCTCCAGTGTCGAACTCACGCAGTCGTTTCTTAATCGCATTGCCCAATACAACCCTGATATCAATGCTTATATCGCGCTGGATGAAGCCAAAACGCTGGCGCAGGCCAAAGCTGCTGATGCGCGTATTGCGGCAGGTGACGTAGCACCGTTGACTGGTATTCCTATCGCTCAAAAAGATATTTTTTGTGCCGAAGGCTGGCAAACCAGTTGCGGCTCTAAAATGCTCGCTAATTTTATTGCACCTTATGATGCCTATGTGATTCGCCAGTTTGATCAAGCAGGTGCAGTGAATTTGGGTAAAACCAATATGGATGAGTTCGCCATGGGCTCATCAAACGAAACCAGCTATTTTGGCGGCGTTAAAAATCCGTGGGATTTTGACCGAGTGCCCGGTGGCAGTAGCGGTGGTAGTGCGGCAGCTGTTGCGGCAAGGCTTTGTGCCGCTGCCAGTGGTACAGACACCGGCGGCTCTATACGGCAGCCGGCTTCATTATGCGGACTCACCGGTTTAAAGCCAACTTATGGTGTGGTATCGCGTTACGGCATGATAGCTTTTGCTTCGAGTTTAGATCAGGCTGGTCCAATGGCCAAAAGTGCCGAAGATTGTGCCTTGATGATGAATGTGATGGCAGGTTTTGATGAGCGCGACTCCACCAGCCTGAATCGTGAAAAAGAAGATTACACGCGTGATTTAAGTAAACCACTGCAAGGTTTGCGCATTGGCTTACCTAAAGAATTTTTTGCTGAAGGCTTGGATGCTGGCGTGGAAAAAGTGATTGAAACCGCAATCGCTGAATACAAAAAACTAGGTGCTGAGATTGTAGAAATCTCGCTACCTAACACTGGTTTATCAATCCCTGTTTACTATGTACTAGCGCCTGCGGAAGCTTCCAGTAATCTATCGCGCTACGATGGCGTGCGTTATGGACATCGTGCTGAATCATATACAGATTTGATGGATATGTACTGTAAGAGCCGAGCAGAAGGCTTTGGCGCAGAAGTGAAGCGCCGCATTTTAATTGGTACCTACGTATTAAGCGCTGGTTATTACGATGCGTATTACCTTAAAGCGCAACAGATTCGCCGTTTAATCGCACAGGATTTTGTTGAAGCCTTCAAAAAATGCGATGTGATTATGGGTCCTGCCGCACCATCAACCGCGTTTAAAGCTGGGGAAAAAGTTGATGATCCTGTTGCCATGTATTTGCAGGATATCTATACCATTTCAACCAATTTGGCCGGCTTGCCCGGCATGAGTGTTCCTGCCGGATTCAGTAACGGCTTGCCGGTTGGCTTGCAGATTATCGGTAATTATTTTGATGAAGCGCGCATGTTCAATGTGGCACATCAGTATCAACAAGTGACGGATTGGCATATGACGATGCCTGATTTAAGCGTGTCAGAAGGTTTGAAATAATATGGAATGGGAAGTCGTTATCGGGCTAGAAACCCACACACAACTGCAAACTAAAACCAAGATTTTTAGTGGCGCGAGTACTGAATTTGGCGCGGAGCCGAATACGCAAGCTTGCGAGGTAAGTATTGCTTTGCCTGGCGTATTGCCCGTGCTAAATAAAGAAGCCGTGCAATGTGCCATTAAATTTGGCTTGGCGATTGATGCGGAAATTGCACCACGCTCAGTGTTTAACCGTAAAAACTATTTTTACCCAGATTTGCCCAAGGGCTACCAGATTAGCCAATTTGAGCTACCTGTCGTGGGTAAAGGTAAAGTGACGATACAAGTGCCAGCCGTGGGTAAACATGCAGCTTATGAAAAAGTCATCAATATCACTAGAGCACATTTAGAAGAAGATGCAGGAAAGTCAGTGCATGGCGCTGTTGAAGGCATGAGCGGCATCGATTTAAATCGTGCTGGTACGCCTCTGTTAGAGATTGTTACTGAGCCCGATATGCGTTCAGCCGCTGAAGCGGTGGCTTACGCTAAAAAATTGCATGAACTGGTGCAATGGATAGGGATATGTGATGGCAATATGCAAGAAGGCAGTTTTCGTTGTGATGTCAACGTGTCGGTGCGACCAAAAGGTACTGAGAAATTAGGCACACGCCGGGAGATTAAAAACCTCAACTCATTTAAATTCATGACGCAAGCGATTGAATACGAAACGCGCTGGCAAATTGAAACGCTAGAAGATGGCGGAACGATTCAGCAGGCTACGGTTTTATTTAACCCAGACACTGGCGAAACACGCGCTATGCGCAGTAAAGAAGAAGCGAATGATTACCGCTATTTTCCAGACCCGGATTTATTGCCCTTAGTGATTTCTGAGGCGGATAAAGCGGCAGTCAAGGTGCATATGCCAGAACTGCCAGCAGCGATGAAAGCGCGGTTTGAGGCACAGTATGGCTTGTCCGCCTACGATGCAAGTGCACTGACCACTACGCGCGATTTAGCGGATTATTTTGTGGCTACTGTCAATGCCGGCGCTGATGCAAAACAAGCGGCGAATTGGGTGATGGGCAGTGTGACTGCCAAGTTAAATGTAGAAGTTAAAGGCATAGCTGCTTCGCCTATTTCCGCCGTGCAACTCGCTCAGCTATTAAAACGTATTACTGATAACACTATTTCAAATAATGCTGCCAAGCAAGTGTTTGAAGCGATATGGAATGCTGAAGGTGATGTTGACGCCATTATTGAAGCTAAAGGCCTTAAACAAGAATCAGACAGCGGTGCGATTACCGCAATTATTGATGAAGTATTAGCTGCTAATGCGGTAATGGTAGAAGAGTTTAAAGCCGGCAAAGAAAAGGCTTTTAATGCACTGGTTGGCCAGATTATGAAAGCCTCAAAAGGCAAAGCTAACCCGGCACAAGTGAACGAACTGCTGAAGAAAAAACTGACGGATTAAATTTAGTCTTTAACCGTAGCTAGCGTCTCAGACGAGGCGGTATTCGTGCCCACAGGGTTTTTAAGGGCGATATAGCGTTTTTTATCGTCATCAAAGCGCTTACGGGTTGCTTCCATCGCCGCTATGCGGTCGGAAATTTGCTGATCCTGTTTGGCTATCTCTAGCTGGTTAGCTTTAATGTCGGCAGTTAAATCAGCAGGAATCGTTTTTCTTGTTTTGGTAAACCTATCCGCATATTTTTGATTCTCTGCGAGTCTTTTCTGGCTATTTGTTTTTTGTAGCTGCAATCCCTCTACCGTTACCTGATCCAGTTGTAAATTACGATCACGCGCTAAGTCAATTTCATCCTCACTGGTAAATGCACGTAGCAGGGCTTTATCTTTTTTATCCTGCTCCTGTTTGGCAAGGTTTTGTGTTTGATCTTGACGGTTAGCGGGTTTGTTGCGCTGTATCGTGATGCCCTGCTTGCTGATCACTGAGTTTTCACGGTCGGCGTACTGTGCCGGTACGCTGTCACCATAGTGCGTGACGTTTTTATCGTCTTTCCATTTTAGGATTTTTCTTGCATCATCCGCACCTGCACATTGCATAAAGGGAGCTAGCGTGAGTAAGCCGAACATGCATAAGTTTATGGTTTGTTTAGCAACATTATTCGTATTTATTTTCAACAATTGAGTCATTCTTATCCATTAAAATCAACCTACGCCATTTAATCAACACCATATTGTTGGCGATATGTTTTGACTGCATGCAAATTGTGGGCCATGTTTTGTTGATGTTGTAAATAACTCACTAAATCATGCAGATTAGCAATGGCGCATACCGGGATTTGATTGTTTTTAATGACTTCTTGCACGGCTGATAGCTCGCCTAGACCTTTTTCTTGCCTATCGATCGCAATGGCTACACCACAAGCACTGGCGCCATTTGCATTAATAAGTTCTACCGATTCACGCACCGAAGTGCCTGCGGAAATAACGTCATCAATGATGAGTACCCGACCATTTAACGGGCTGCCGACAATTACGCCACCCTCGCCGTGATCTTTAGCTTCTTTACGGTTATAGGCGAAAGGCACATTGTGACCATTTTTGGCAAACGCGATGGCAATACTTGCCACTAATGTAATACCTTTGTAAGCAGGGCCAAACAGCATATCGAATTGAATGCCAGAATTACTAATCGCTGCCGCGTAAAATTCGCCAAGTTTCATCAAACTTTCGCCATCGTTAAATAGACCGGCATTAAAAAAGTATGGGCTTAAACGGCCAGCTTTTGTTTTAAACTCGCCAAAACGTAATACCTCTTTTTTGATGGCAAATGCGATAAACTCTTGTCTGAACTGGTTTTGGCTTTGGTCTTGATTGGTGTGATTCATAATTAAAGTAGATAAGGAATAAAGTTTTGGAGATTATATCGCTAAACCTAAATGGCATACGTTCTGCAATAAATAAAGGCGTGCAAGCATGGCTGAATACACAAGCTGCTGATGTCGTCTGTATGCAGGAAATCAAGGCGCAACAGGCGGATATGACCGCTGAAATGCTGAACCCGCCAGGTTATTACGGCAACTTTCATTATGCGGAAAAAAAAGGTTATAGCGGCGTAGGGATTTATTCTAAAGTTAAACCGGATAAGGTGATCGAGGGTTTAGGTATAGCCGATATTGATAGCGAAGGACGTTATTTAGAATGCTGGTTTGGCAATTTAAGCGTTATTTCGCTGTATTTACCAAGTGGTTCCAGCGGTGAGGAGCGGCAGGCTTTTAAGTTCAGTGTAATGGAACGCTTTCTGCCGCACTTGCAGGCATTGGTAGCTAGTGGCCGTGAGGTGGTGATTTGCGGTGATTGGAATATAGCGCACCAAGAGATTGACCTCAAAAACTATAAGGGCAATAAGAAGAATTCTGGATTTTTACCAGAAGAACGGGCGTGGTTGACCGGCTTATTCAACCAAATCGGCTGGGTAGATGTTTATCGTAGTCTGCATCCTACTACCACAGCCGAATGCTATACCTGGTGGAGTAACCGCGGCCAAGCCTGGGCGAATAACGTAGGTTGGCGGATTGATTACCAGATTGCCACACCGGCAATGGCTGCCAAAGCAGTTGCTGCCGATATCTACAAACAAGAACGTTTTAGCGATCACGCACCTTTAATCATTGACTATAAGTGTGATTGATTGCCTGCGAATTGATGATTGCAACAATATTTGAAACATGTATAAATGTTTTTGTAAGGCTTGGTAATTTCTACTGACTAAGGTTGGTACGATGCGTGATGAATCTATTTTCTAAGTTTTTACGTATCTACTGACTCTACCTTTCTAAACGAGATATGGTAGATTTTTATAATAATTTAGGAAGGAAATAACCATGTCTATTCAAACCTCTAAAGTTCGTAACGGTGCTTTGATCGCTATCGGTGCAGCTGCACTTATCTTGGCTGGCTGTGCTGGCACTGGCGCCAAATCATCCACTGCTGGTGATACTGTAAGCTGTTTAGGCGTTAACTCATGCAAAGGTACTGGTGCTTGCAAAACCGCAGAAAACGCTTGTAAAGGTCAGAATGCATGTAAAGGTCACGGTTTCTTGACCCTTTCATCAGAAGACTGCTCTTCAAAACACGGTACTATCATTTAGGCTGATACAGGGCGCGCTTTTTTATTTGATTTTAAATGAGCGCGCTTTTTCTTTATGAACTCTTTAGAAGCTATTGATGCACATTTAACTAGCCAAAAATTGGCAAATCTGGGCTTTGGCTTAGGTTTACGCACCCAACACTACAATAGTATTCTGGACATCAGGCCTAATATAGATTGGCTTGAAGTGATCTCTGAAAATTACATGGTGCCCGGTGGTAAACCACTACACTTTTTAGATCGTATTCGCGCCGAATATCCTGTGGTGATGCATGGTGTGTCGCTGTCCATAGGTTCAAGCACTGCTTTTGACAAAGATTATTTGCGTGATTTGCGTAAATTAGCCGACAGGATACAGCCCGCCTGGATTTCCGACCATTTATGCTGGACAGGCGTGCATGGGCAAAACATGCATGACTTATTACCACTTCCCTATACTGAAGAAACAGCCAAACACGTTGCTGAACGTGTAAATATCGTACAAGATTATCTGGGGCGACGGATTTTGCTGGAAAACGTTTCCAGCTACGCTAGTTACGTTGATTCCGATATGAGTGAATGGGAGTTTATTTCACTGATTTGCGAAAAAGCCGACTGTCTGCTGTTGCTGGATGTGAATAATATCTATGTCAGTAGTTATAACCACCAATTTAACGCTAAAGCCTTTATCGATGGCGTACCGGCGCATCGCGTGCAGCAGATTCATTTAGCTGGTCATCATAACCATGGCGATTACATCATTGATACGCATGATGCGCCTGTCATAGACCCAGTGTGGGATTTATACCGTTATGCACTCTCTAGGTTGGGCCCGGTTTCCACCATGATAGAGCGTGATGGCCATATTCCTGAGTTGCATGAATTGGTGCAAGAACTGCAGATAGCGCGCGATATTGCCGCAGATTGTTTTAGCGAGCCGCAACTGCATTCAAAACAAGCCAACCCGCCATTGTCACTAGGTGTGCAACATGACTGATTTAGCGCAGTTGCAAGCTGAATTTCAGGCGTATTTGATTGGCGATGCAAGCGGCGCTGGTTTTACTCGTCAAATCGTCGATGATGCTGAAGTCGGCGTTAATCGGCGTTTAGCTATTTATTTTGACTCGTACCGATTACGTATTATAGAAGCGTTGGCGACAGCGTATCCTAAGCTTAAATTCTTGATCGGCAATGATTTGTTCGAGAGGCTTGCACGTGAATATATAGATAAGTTTCCCTCTACTTATCATAATATCCGCTGGTATGGCAGTCACATGCGCGAGCATCTACTCTACTCGTTGCCAGAGCACCCTGTTACGGCAGAGATGGCTGCTTTTGAATGGGCGTTATCGCTAGCGTTTGATGCTGAGGATGTGCCTGAATTAAGCTTGCAAGACCTCGCTGAAATTCCAGCAGAAAACTGGAGCGCACTGCAGTTCAACTTTCAGCCAGCGATACAGATAGTGCGATTCCGCTGGAATATCATTGCGATATGGAAAGCTTTGGATGCAGAAGAAACGCCACCGGCATTGCTGCAAGATAGCATCTATACTTCCTGGATAGTTTGGCGTAGAGACTTCAGTTCTCAGTTTCGCTCCATGGATGAAATGGAGGTGATAGCGCTACACCTGGCGATGACTGGCGCGACTTTTGCAGAGGTTTGCGAGCGCTTAGAGGGTCAAGAGGCTGAAACCAGTGCCGAACAGGCAATGACGATTGCCGCACAATATATGGCTGGCTGGTTGCAATCGGGCATGATTGCTAGTTTTAGCTTGTTAGATTAACCACAAAAAGGCAATTGCAGGCTTTGCAGGATTGCACCGTTGCGTACATCCTGCACAAAAATCACCGCGCCGGCATTACGCCCCTTCCATTCTGGTTTTAACGTAATATTTTTAGAAAATTCGTTCTTGCTATTGAGCTGATAGGCACCTAAAAAGTCACGTACCACGTAGTCATGTTTAAGCTCACGGCCATTATTCTCACCGGCATTTACTTGGCTGACTAATTTATTCTCATAGATC
>JAZJZG010000163.1:0-3088 GCA_040389995.1 Pseudomonadota bacterium
CACACCGAGACCGGTGCAATAAACTTACTATACTTTACCCATGCTACCGCACCGTAAATCGATGCACCACCAGACTTATGCGGAAACAAACCAGCAATTTCTGCATAAGTAAACGCTTGTATAAAACCAAACCCAATGGATATTGCCCACACTATCCAAGCGGGCTTGCCGACCGTTGCCGCAATTGCACCTATTGAAAATAACACAAGCGCTGGTACACCACTTGCAACCCAAAATGCTCCTTTCCAATCTATCTTGCGATGAAGACTGGCATGCTGCCCTGCATCACTGGACATGTCTGCACCGAGTGCAGATGATCCTGTACTATTAACTGTCAATTTAAGTCCCCTTAATGAGATGAGTTTAGGTACCCACTTAAATTCACGCTTAAATTTGTGAATTAAAAGCTGAAATATCTATAACTCGCCACGGTTAAACCCAAGATATCCTCCTATAAAAACCACTATTACAAGAGGTAAAATTAAATCACCTGCCAACTTGCGCATTACGTACATTCTGGGTTTTAGATACACTTGTTTACAATTCTCTATAAGGATTACTCCCTAAGGGGTAATCTCTCAGCAACATTCGCAAGCCATTATCATGAGCAATAAACATTGATTTAAAATACTGCTTTGGTATTACCTCTTCAAGATAATTTTCAATCCAATCGCAGTCAGATACTCTTACTTTTGTTCGTGTTTAAACTACCGTTTTGACAAAAATGAGAGGAAGCAATCATGACACATCATCAATACGCCAACCCTGACCACACTCGCCAGTCTTTGTACGACCTTATTGGCGGAGAAAATGGTGTAAAAAACCTAGTTAAAGTTTTTTACGACATCATTGAAACCCGTCCAGAGGGGCACAAACTGCATTTACTACATCTTCGCGGCAATGGCATCGCTCATTCCCGTGTTGAACAGTTCGATTTTCTTTCAGCATTTCTAGGTGGGCCAAAGCTCTATGTTGAAAAACATGGTCATTCAAATATCAGAACGATACATGAGCATATAGACATCAATAACGAAGCCAAAGACATCTGGCTTAAATGCATGGTGATGGCAATAGACGAGCTAGGTATAGCAACGTCAACTAAAGATAAAATCATGGGTAATTTTACGGTGATTGCAGAACGACTGGTTAATCGTAACGATTAAGTAGCAACAAAGTCACCGCAACAATTTCGTGACGGGCATCACAGCCTACGCGCACGTTTAACGTACGCTATACATCACTAGCTCTAGCGTTACACTGCACAGCTGCCCACTACGCGAAAATAGCCTGAGGCCAGCCTAGCTGACCACCGGGCTTAAGTTATTAGAGCAGTTATGCCCCGCCTATGAACTCTATTATTTCCAGGCCAAAACCTGTCATGCTAGGTATCTTGCGTGGCTCGGCCATCAACTGCATTTTTACCACTCCCAGATCTCGTAATATCTGCGCACCAATCCCATAATCCTTGAGCGTGTGCTGGTTGCTAACTGGCTGATTTGCTGATTTAATTGCATAGATAAGGTCCTCACTTGTTTCATCACGTCTTAACATCACAATGACGCCTACTTCGGCCTCGCCAATCATTTGCATGGCGTGCGGCAAACTCCAGCTGTGACTTGCACTGCTGGCATCTAATAAATCAAATACCGATAATGGCTCATGCACTCTCACCAGCACACTCTTATTCGCGGCAACCTCGCCTTTTACTAAGGCAAGATGCGTTTCATTGGCGATAGAGTCATGATATGCAACCAAATTAAATTGACCATATGCTGTTTCTATCGCTCGCTCAGCAACACGAGTAACCAGCCGCTCGGTTTGGCTACGATGATTGATCAGATCAGCGATCGTGCCTACCTTTAGATCATGTTCAGCGGCAAACTTAAGTAGGTCAGGCAAGCGAGCCATATCGCCATTATCTTTAAGGATTTCGCAAATGACCGCTGCTGGCTCAAGGTTTGCTAATTTAGCAATATCACAACCGGCCTCTGTGTGCCCCGCTCTGACCAGCACGCCACCTTTTTGCGCAATCAATGGAAATACATGGCCTGGACTAACGATGTCCACAGGTCGCGCATTAACGCACACAGCAGTTTGAATGGTATGCGCCCTGTCTGCTGCTGAGATTCCCGTAGTAACGCCTTCTGCGGCTTCAATAGAGACCGTAAAATTGGTGCCCATTTTAGTGCCATTCTTGGTCACCATAGGTTCTAGATTAAGTTGTTTGCCGCGCTCTTCAGTAAGCGTCAGGCAAATCAAACCTCGTCCATGCTTAGCCATAAAATTGATATCTGCTGCCGTGACGAATTCTGCCGCCATAATCAGGTCGCCTTCATTTTCACGACCTTCATCATCAAGCAAAACCACCATGCGACCTTGGCGCAACTCCTCTATTATCTCTACCATCGGACTAATAGATACTGGATTCACTGACAATGAGTCCGGCAGTAGCGTCGACTGCGGCTCTAAGAGTGCTAAATTAACAATATCATTCATGATTTACTCACTATAAATTTTGGTATTTAAGATTTAGATACTAGAAATACAGGCATACGCTGAATGATTATGGATAGACTCGAAGTTTTCACATTCCACTATATAACTTTGAACCCGCGCTTCATTATTGAACGCAGCAGCAATGTCTCGCACCATATCCTCGACAAATTTTGGATTATCGTAAGCGTGCTCAGTCACATATTTTTCATCGGGCCGTTTCAGCAAACCATACAGTTGTGACGATGCCTGCTCTTCCACCATGGTGATAATATCTTCAACCCACATAAAGGCATTGAGCTGGAGTGTCACCGTGACATGCGAACGCTGATTATGTGCACCATAAGCAGAAATTTTCTTTGAGCATGGGCAAAGACTGGTAACAGGAATCAACACTTTCACTTTAGTATCGTGTACACCATTCTCAACCCCACCGATAAAGGTAACTTCGTAATCAAGCAGACTTTTAACGCCAGAAATTGGCGCAGATTTGTTTACAAAGTACGGAAAAGTCATTTCTATATGGCCGGATTCTGCTTCTAACCTCTGCACCATTTCATTCAACATCGCCTGAAAATTCTCAACCGAAATTTCA
>JAZJZG010000164.1:0-2315 GCA_040389995.1 Pseudomonadota bacterium
TTATCTTTCAGGACCATAAATTATTATATGACCGCAACTGTTTTGAAAACGTGATTTTACCATTACATATCAATGGCATATCAGGGGCTGAAGCACATAAACGTGTACGTGCCGCTTTAGACAAAGTCGGGCTACTACATAAAGAAAAAGCCATGCCTATTTCATTATCAGGCGGCGAGCAACAGCGACTTGCCATCGCCCGCGCTGTAGTCAGCCGACCATCCATACTGATCGCTGACGAGCCTACAGGCAACTTAGACGCAAGTTATGCGGCGGATATTATGGCGATTTTCTATGCGTTTCATCAGGTTGGCGTTACGGTCATCGTCGCCACGCACGATGCACTTGGCATGAGTTCAAGACAGAATCGGGTATTGCATCTTAATCACGGCGAATTAACACAGGACAATATAAGTATGGAGGATTTAAGCGCATGAACAACTGGCTAAATCACCAATTACAAGCCATTAAATTTGTATTGTCACGCATGCGTGACAATACACTATCATCACTCATGATAGGCTTGGTCATCGCGGTTGCCATGTGCATACCCAGTTTATTTTATGTAGGTGTTGATCACTTAGCTGCACTCACAACCCACATGCAAGAGGAAACTGAAATTAGTCTTTTTCTGAAACTTGATACCAGTGCTAAGACTATCGCCGGGATTGATGCGCTTTTAGCAAAAAATAAAGCCATTAAGCAGTTTCATTTAGTGACTAAAGATGAAGCCTGGCAAAAACTGCAAGACAAGTCGGACGCTAACAATGCGGTTTACCAGCTAACAAAAAATCCGCTGCCCGATGCGTTTTTTATTCAAGCGAAATCGACTGATCCTGAAACCTTGGAAAAACTTAAGAATGAACTCCAAGATATCCCGGGCGTAGAACAGGCGCTGCTTAATACGGAGTGGGCGAAACGCCTGGCTACCATATTGGCTTTGGGTAAGAAAATAATATTCTTTATCTCTGTTTTACTCGCCGCCGCATTGTTAGTAGTGATTGGCAACACTGTACGCATGCAGATACTGACGCAGAAAGATGAGATTGAAGTCAGCAAATTGATGGGTGCGACTTCCAGCTTCATCAGAACACCTTTCTTATACGCAGGCATGTTATACGGTCTGTTTGGCGGGCTACTGGCAATTGTAATGATCGCTGTCGTGATTCAGCTATTCAATTACTCGGTGGCACCAATATCTATGCTATATAACAATGACTTCAGTTTAAGCCTATTGAACACCAGGCTATTTTGTACCATTATCGTTACGGCTATCGTGATTGGCTGGCTCGGTTCTTACTTGGCCGTCACACGCTCCATCGCCTCCATCAAAATTAACTAAAAGTTCATTGACGCAAACAAGCCATGATGGTAAATCTAGAACAAACATGTCAGTCAAATGACGCAGAATAAATAGTGAGGTATATATGGCCAATCATCGTGTTGTCATAACGGGTATGGGAGTCGTTTCCCCGCTAGGGAATAACGTCAATGACTTTTTTTCTAATTTGATGGCGGGTAAATCAGGTGTTCGCCGCTTACAGTCAGATTTTGTCGATAGACTTGACACCAAGATTGCCGCCCAAGTTGAATTTGACCCAGCCAATCATTTTGACAAGCGCAAAATCAGCACTTTGGATCGGGCCAGTCAGTTCGCACTTTATGCAGCTAACCAAGCCATTGCCGATGCCGGGCTTGATCTGAAACAGGCAGATAAATCACGTATCGGCGTTTATATTGGCACCGGCATGGGCGGCGCCACCTCGATGGAAGAAGGTTATATTCACCTTTACCGTGACGGTGCTGAACGCTTAAAACCTTTTACCGTGCTAATGTCCATGAATAACGCAGCGGCCTCTGCAATCGCGCTGGAACACGGTTTGACTGGCCCTAACCTCACATTTTCCACCGCCTGTTCATCTTCCAGTGTTTCCATTGGTGAGGCTTTTCAGAAAATACGCCACGGCTCTACCGACATCATGCTGGCAGGTGGCTCCGAAGCGTTAATTACCCTAGGCACTATGAAAGCCTGGGAAGCCTTACGCGCGCTTGCGAGTGAGGACAAAGATGATCCTGGCGCTTCCTGCAAGCCATTCTCAGCCAATCGTACAGGCCTAGTGCTAGGAGAAGGTGCAGCGATATTCGTGCTGGAGGACATGCAGCGCGCCATTGCACGAGGCGCAACCATTCATGCTGAAATCACCGGTTACGGCTCAGGCAATGATTCATTCCATATTACCCAGCCTTCGCCCGAGGGTCAGGCAAGGGCAATGCGGGCAGCGCTGGATTGTGCTGGATTAAAACCTGAAGCTATT
>JAZJZG010000165.1:0-2549 GCA_040389995.1 Pseudomonadota bacterium
ATGGCTGGCAATGGTGTTCTAAGCTTTAACGGTCGAAGCGGGGCGGTGGTTCCAACTCTCAACGATTACACCTGGGCTCAGGTAAATAAAAACGTTTCAAGTTTACTTGATATTACTACAAGAAGCGCTGCTGATTTAAGCACTGACACTGCACCCAGGCTTAAACAATTGCAGGTAAGCGAACCTCCTGCTAGAAAACCTGGCATCAAAGTCCATAGTGTGACTGAACTTATCAGTAAGTTGCGTACTCATGAAGGTATAAGGATATAAAATGAATCACTTGAGAACACTTATATTAGCTGAGCATGATGGCAAGCAGCTTAGCGCAGCGGTATATCAGGCAATCACTGCAGCCCAACATTGGGATGCGCCGATTGATGTTTTAGTCGCCGGCAGCAACGCCAATGATATCGCGCTAAAAGCCGCAGCCATAACAGGAGTTGCACGCGTACTTCATGCTGATGCAGCACACTTAGCGCATCCGGTGGCTGAAGACACGGCTAGCTTAATCGTATCGATAGGCAGTGAATACCAAGTAATCATGGCTGCACACTCTTCTTTCAGCCGCAACGTTTTACCCCGTGTGGCGGCGTTACTGGATGTTGCGATGATTTCAGATGCACTGGAAATTCACGCCAATCAAACCTATGTCCGCTCGCTTTACGCCGGCAACGTTTTGAGCACCATTCAAAGTACGGATGCGATTCAGATATTAACTGTACATAGCAGCAATTTTACTGCCGCAACCACAGAGGGTAACGCCGAAATAATCAGCATTACAGCGCCAGCCGCCTTTGGCAAATCACGTTGGGTTAGTGAGAATATAAGCCAATCCGACAGGCCAGCATTAAACTCAGCCAAAATTGTTATTTCTGGCGGCAGGTCACTAGGAAGTGCAGAGAAATTTGAGCAACTATTATCACCGCTGGCATTAAAACTTGGCGCCGCATTGGGTGCTACCCGCGCCGCCGTAGACGCTGGCTATGCGCCCAACGAAATTCAAGTCGGCCAAACGGGTATAGTTGTTGCACCTGAACTTTATATTGCCGTTGGCGTATCCGGCGCAATACAGCATACTTATGGCATGAAAGACAGTAAAATAGTCGTTGCCATTAACCAAGATCCAGATGCAGCGATTTTCCAGGTGGCTGACTATGGACTTGTAGCAGACTTATTTGAAGCAATTCCAGAGTTAACAGCAGCGATTCAATAACTCGATTATTAACGCCGAATTATCACTAACGCATAGAAGAAAAGATATCCATGAGTAAATTTAGCACTGAACGCATATTAAGTGTTCACCACTGGAATGACAGTTTATTTAGCTTTAAAACCACCCGCGACCCTGGCCTGCGCTTCGAAAATGGGCAATTCGTGATGATTGGACTGGAAGTCGATGGCCGCCCTTTATTGCGCGCTTACAGTATTGCCAGCCCTAACTATGAAGAGCATTTAGAGTTTTTCAGCATCAAAGTACCGAATGGCCCGCTTACATCGCGCTTGCAACATTTAAAAGTCGGTGATGATTTATTTGTTGGCCGCAAGCCTACTGGCACGCTCGTTACACATGACTTGAAACCTGGGAAGAATCTGTACTTCTTATCTACAGGCACTGGCTTGGCACCCTTCATGAGCCTGATTCAAGATGTTGAAGCCTACGATAAATTTGAAAAAATCATCCTCATCCACGGCGTACGCTATGTCAGTGAGCTTGCTTATGCTGACTTTATCGAAAAAGAATTACCAAACAATGAATTTTTTGGCGATCAAGTACGCGAAAAACTAATCTATTATCCAACCGTCACTAGAGAACCATTCCGCAACCAGGGACGCCTGACAGACCTTATCAACTCAGGAAAGTTATTCGACGATATAGGTTTACCGCCATTAAACCCAGAGCATGATCGCGCCATGATATGCGGCAGCCCGCACATGTTAACGGACACTTCAGATTTATTAGATGCCAGAGGTTTTCAAGTATCGAAACGTATCGGTGAACCAGGTGATTACGTGATTGAACGTGCCTTTGTCGAAAAATAATGGTGTTAAGAAATAACTGCCATTAATACCCCATTTAATCGTGGTTGATATCTGACCACGATTAACAAAAAACCATCCTTAGATTCGTGCTGGGCAGTTTAAAATCAATTACATTAAAGCTAGCTAAAAGTTTTCAATGATGATCTGAATAAAACTTGAGTGTGATCAAATAAATAACTGAAAAGTAGCATATCCAGGATGATTGCCTAATTTGCCAATACTTAATTAATCAGGATATATATCAAAAGTCATAGCTTATTTTGGGTGTTAGCTGATATCTAGCGCAAAAACCCCTCTCAATTAAAAGAAGGGTTCCTTAGCATCAAGCTCCTTTGGAGAAGAATTTGATATAGAAACTTTTATAGATCGGCCTTAAATCTATATTAAGGCCGTTTCTAACAGACTTTATAAGCTGAATACTGTTAATGAACCACCGCCAGGAGCAGCGTTATGCTTAGTCAGTTCTTTGTAACCACCAGCAGCACCCAGTGCGTCTGTGTCGTTCGTCA
>JAZJZG010000166.1:0-333 GCA_040389995.1 Pseudomonadota bacterium
CTTAGATCTTCGCCAAGACTGGCATCAGCTATCGCTTCCTGCAAGGCAATCCAGGCGTAGGCATGACCTTTAGCCATAAAGCGCATGAGTTTACGGTCAATCAGTTCCTCAAGTTTCAAGTTTTTGATTGACCCAGCAACGTGAGAGCGCAAACCGCGATCTGCATACTCTTGCTGAAATGTAATGCCAGACTTGCCATTTTTCAGACTATCTAACACCTCAGACTTATTGTTTCCTAAGCTGGAAACGATTCCAAATCCTGTGACCACAACACGACGCATCATCGTGTACTCCCTAAAAAATTTAATTCTTTTAAACTATTAATATTTTAAC
>JAZJZG010000166.1:343-5125 GCA_040389995.1 Pseudomonadota bacterium
ACTTATTTGAAATTAGTTTTTATAAATCTACTTAGAAATTGTCTGTACGGGTAAATAAACCCACACGTAAATCTTTCGCAACATAGATCTCACGGCCATCCACAGACATACTTGCATCGGCAATTCCCATGACTAATTTACGCATAATGACGCGTTTTAAATCAATAGTATAGGTAATGGTTTTATGTGTAGGCAATACCTGACCAGTAAATTTCACATCCCCGGCGCCTAAAGCGCGACCTCGGCCAAGACCGCCCTTCCAACCCAAATAAAATCCGACTAATTGCCACATCGCATCTAATCCCAGGCAACCTGGCATCACTGGGTCGCCAGGAAAGTGACAGTCAAAAAACCATAAGTTTGGCGTAATATCCATCTCAGCGACAATCCTTCCTGCACCATGCGCACCGCCATCATCAGTAATAGAGACAATCCGATCAAACATCAACATTGGTGGCAATGGCAATTGCGCATTACCCACACCAAACATTTCACCACGG
Organism: Pseudomonadota bacterium; assembly: GCA_040389995.1. GTDB lineage: Bacteria > Pseudomonadota > Gammaproteobacteria > Burkholderiales > Methylophilaceae > Methylotenera. The sequence continues at coordinate 844 of JAZJZG010000166.1, forward strand.
CCACATTTAAGTAATTCTTCTTTTGTGAAACTATTTTGTTTTTGCATACATATATACTTAGTTAGTTTGGTTCAATTAAATTTATGCTATTTTCGCTGGAAAACCAATTTAACGAAAGTCTTATTCACTTTTTAACAAGATTTATTAGGTAAAATCTGTTTATTAAAGCGATATTTCGTTAAATTCGGCTTTAACTTGCATAAATGTTATTAAAATGTAACCAGGGGTATACAGACCTGTTTACCCCCAGCAAAAAAACGTTTACTATGCCTTAACCTTAATTAAACCTTTTCATCAAAAGCCGGGAAAATTCAATGAGTGATCGTCAGCTAGCCGATTGGCGCAACCATGCGCTTACCTTAGAATCAGAAGTCAACAAAGTGGTAGTAGGCCAAAACACCCCTATCCGCTTGATTACTACTTCAATTTTTGCCCGTGGCCACGTACTACTTGAAGGTGACGTTGGTGTTGGTAAAACCACGCTACTACGCGCCTTTACCCGCGGGATTGGCGGTGGTTACCAACGTATCGAAGGTACGATAGACTTAATGCCTAACGATTTGGTATATCACACTTACCTAGGTGAAGACGGCAAACCGCACGTCAGCCCGGGGCCACTGTTGATGTCCGGTGAAAGCTTATCGGTATTTTTCTTTAATGAAATCAACCGTGCGCGCCCACAGGTACACTCATTGCTGCTGCGTGTGATGGCTGAGCGTAGCCTGTCGGCATTTAATGCTGAACATTATTTCCCACACATGGTGGTATTTGCTGATCGCAACCAGGTAGAAAAGGAAGAAACCTTTGAAATCCCATCTGCGGCACGTGACCGCTTCATGATGGAGATTCCAATTGTCGTGCCAAGTGATGATGCGATCATGGAGTCTTTGGTATTCGATACTAAATTCCATAACGTTGATGCATTGGTGGATACGGTTAAGCCTGAAGTTTTACCGTTTGACCAACTCAATGCTTTTTCCAATGTTTTACAAAACAGTGTAGAAGCCAGCGACACTCTTAAAAAATATGCATTGAATCTCTGGAAAGCCACTAAAGCGCCACTAGACTATGGCATAAAAGTACCGGGGGTAGATATGAACCGCCTAGTGCTATCAGGTGCCAGCCCACGTGGCATGAGTATGATGTTACGTGCCGCACGTGTTAACGCCTGGTTGAATGAGCGTAGCGCAGTATTGCCAGAAGATATTCACGCAGTATTTCATTCCACCGTTGCGCATCGCTTAGTTTTCAGCCCGATATATGAAATGCGCCGCACGGAAATTGCACGTGAGATGCTCGCTGGTATTGTTAATGCTGTTGCCGCACCATAATGCGCACCATTAACCTACAATTATGATTGAAGATATCAAATCATTTAGTTACCACATCAGCTGGCGCTCGCGCGGCCGTCATCCCGGCCGTCATGCCAGCACGCAACGCGGCATGGGCATGGAGTTCCGTGGCCACACCACCCTGCTTTCTTATCCTGATCCACGCCGCATTGATATTCGCCAAACCATACGCGACCCGCTGGAGCAAGTATATGTTCGCCTTTTCAATCAAAAGAGTGCGACGCCTGTTTACGTAATTTGCGATTTGTCAGGCAGTATGAATTTTGGTGCGAAACAGCGAAAAATCAAACTTGCCGCACAAATCGCCGAGTCAGTAGCACAGTCAGCTAGCCAGAATCATGACCCATTCGGCTTTATCGGCTTTGACGAAATCGTGCGCGAAGATTGGATTAGCACGCCCTCATTCAAGTCATACCATGCAATCGCAATGGCAGAGGCATTAAAGACCTACCATCCTGAACCGGTTAATTGTAATGGCATCAAGGAAGTTTACCGCTACTTGCCACGTGAGCGCGCGCTAGTATTTTTAATTTCTGACTTTCACATTCCAAATACCTTGTTAGAGGAGTCTTTATCTAACCTGTTGCGGCACCATATCGTGCCTATCGTGTTATGGGATGCTGCAGAATACAAGAATCTACCGGAGTTTGGTTTAACCAATGTATCTGATGCCGAAACGGGCGAAAAACGCACCCTGTTTTTACGCAAGGATTTACGCGAAAAGATTATTACCTCATTCGAAAATCGTCGACAAGACATTTATGACCTTTTTATGCGTTTTGACATGCCGCCCTTTTATGTCGAAGGTGAATTTGACGCAGATTCACTGACTGAATATTTTCACCAATTTGTGGCAGCCTAATTTACAGCGACTTAAATAAGTAAAATTGAATACTATGACAAAACTCATTCGCACTTCTCGCCTACTGCTGACATTGAGCGTAATGCTATTAGGCATATTGCCGCAAGCTGCATTTGCAATAGATAGCCAGAATTTGCCTGACGTGCCGGCGGGTATCGTCTCGATCAAAACCATAGACCCGGTTAGATTAGTGGGTTACACGGTGGGCGACGTGATTGAGCGTGAAGTCATACTCACCATTAAGGCGCCCTACGCACTGATTGAAACATCGCTGCCGATTCCGGGTTATGAAAAACGTTACAAAGGGCAGGTGATTGGTATTGAACTCAAAAGTGTGAGCCACACCAAAGAAGAAAATGATGACAGCACCACGTTTGATATTAAATTAGCTTATCAAGTATTTACCAATAACGTGGTGGCAAAAAATGCTGCGCTTGGCCCGGAATACCTCAATTTAATTAATACCAAAAACAGTAAAGATTTAGTGAAGTATCGTGTGCCCAGTTTAGATATTGCAATCTCACCTATCGCTATTTTTGGTCAGGTTAAAATCGAAAACAATATGAGTGATTTTCGCGGACCATTATTATTGAGTGATGTTAAAGAAAAAAGACGATTTAAAGTTGCTATCGCTGTCCTTGCGATTAGTTTGTTAGGCCTGCTCTACATACTTGGCATGCGTGCCTGGCTACCACGCATGGGCGGCGCTTTTGCTAAAGCTTACCGTGCTACACGTAAATTCCCGAACACGCCGGATGGCCTGAAATCAGCAGTTTCTAGGGTGCATGAATCTCTAAACGCCACTGCCGCCATGAGTGTTTTTAGCACGAATCTAGATGAGTTCTTGGCGAAGAACCCAAAATTTTTACCCATGAAAACAGAAATACAGCAATTTTTTAGCTTATCCCGCCAGGTGTATTTTGAACCTGATGCCGCACATAACGTAGGTAGTGACCCACTGCATTGGTTGCGCGGGTTTACACGCCGCTGCAGGGATTGTGAGCGCGGCCTGACACCTGAAGTAGCCTCTATGAACACTGCTGCTAAAAAGACTGAGGCCTAAAACATGGCGTTCTCCCACCCATGGCTGTTATGGCTGTTGCCGCTTGCGATACTACCGCTACTATTACAGCGCGCGCATGCTAAACACTATTCCTGGATCGATATGCTACCCGCAGATCCACTATCCGACTTAATTGGCTTGCTGCTCAAAGTTTTGGCCGTGCTTACATTGATTTTTATTATTGTAGGGCTAGCTGCGCCACATACTCACGCACAAAAAGTTGAACGCATAGGCGTAGGCGCACAAATTGCGTTAGTGCTGGACCGCAGTGCCAGTATGGATGACCCGTTTTCCGGCACTACCGATGCCACAGGCAATACCACGGTAGGCGAAACCAAGTCGGTGGCGGCAGCTAGGCTCATTACTAATTTCGTAAAATCACGCCAACAAGATATGTTTGGCATGATTACTTTCAGCAACTCTGCCATGTATGTACTACCACTGAGTGAAAACAAAAAGGCCATTATTGCCGCGGTACAGGCCACTGGCGGCAATGCCTTATTTCAAACCAATATTGGTAGCGGTTTAACTAGTGGTGCTGGATTATTTGATAAAGTCCCAGACTCTGGTTCACGTGCGCTCATCCTACTCTCAGACGGTGGCGGCCGTATAGATGCGAATACCCAGCAGAAAATCAAGGATTGGTTTGATCGCCTGCACATCAGCCTGTATTGGATCGTGCTACGCCAGCCAGATGGATTAAGTATCTTTGATACCAAATACAAACCACCAGAAGATGCCGCATTACCTGCTGAAATCGAGTTAAATGAGTTTTTCAAAACACTCAGATCGCCGTTTAAAGCCTACGAGGCTGAAGACCCAAAATCATTGCAATTAGCCATGAACGATATCAACAATCGTGAAAAAAAGCCGATTAAATACTTTGAAAAAATTCCTGGTCGTGACTACTCGGATGCTTGCTTTATCATCGCCGCGTTGATGATTGCATTATTGCTGGGTGTAAAATATTTAGAGGTTAAAACATGGCACTAAACTCATTAAGCG
>JAZJZG010000167.1:0-16033 GCA_040389995.1 Pseudomonadota bacterium
CCGCCTTTCACGCTTCGCGAATGAAAGTAGTTTAAAAATATCAAGCTCAGCAAGTGACGCGGCTCTACTTCAATTAATTGAAGTGGTAGAGAGTCATTGTCCGGTAATGGACATTCTGGCTCGTGCTCAAACTATAACGGGTAAAGCAATCGTAAATGGTAAGGAATTGCATGCTTATCCTAATGAACAAGTGCTTGCAGCTTAAATCATTAATAAATTTGAATTAATGAATACAAACTATAAATTATTAACAGGGAGTAGAGGGAATGAAGAATAGCATATTGGCCTTAGTAGTAACGGCCTTATTTGTACCAGTGGCGCAGGCAGCAAATTATGGTACGGACCTAAATAACACTATGTTGCCTGCAACGGGAGGTATGGGTGGTGCAAGTGTTGCCCGTACAGTAGAAGGTGCTGCTGCTGTGTTTGGTAACCCTGCAACTTTAACTGAATACAATGAGGGTACAACATTTTCTTTTGGAGCAACATTTTATAAACCAAAAGTTCATGATGACCATAATGGAGCTAATACAGGGGTGGCTTGGTCCGCCGACTCAGCTGCTAATGACTATCTCATTCCAACAATAGCTATAACTCAAGCTTTCAGTCCAAACTTAGTAGCAGGCCTAGGTTTAACAGCGCAGTCAGGTATTGGATCAGATTTCAGAGGTGCGGTTGGTAGTTTAGATCCAAACTCTGAACTACTGGTATTTATGGCAAATGTCGGTCTTGGTTATAAGCTTACTGATAACCTTTCTGTAGGAGCGACAGCTACTATTGGTAATGGATATCTGCAAATGGGATTGTCTTCTAATACTTCTTCTACACATGGGTTTGGTGTAAGGGGTACAGTTGGGGCTAAATATGACATGGGTGCAACAAGTTTTGGTGCGTACTATAGAAGCCCATTAAGAATTGCATATGATAAATTTGTTGATAATGGCGCGCCTATTGGACCAGGTCAAGGTAATTTCTGGTCAATTCATGCTGAGCAACCACAAGAGTTTGCTGTAGGGGTGTCAAATAATTCTTTAATGGGTGGGAATCTATTGGTAAGTGCAGATGTTATTTATAAAGATTGGTCGAGTGCTGATCTATATGAAGATATCTTCAGGGATCAAACGGTATTTGCACTTGGGGCACAGTTAACAACAGGAGCTGCTAAATGGCGCCTAGGTTATAGTCATGCTAGAGATCCAATTAAAAGAAATGTTGGGTCGACTATTGCTGGCGCTACGGGTTTAGGTTTTAACGGAGTTAGCATACCTTTGTCTCCAACAGTAACACAATATTTTCAAGCGACAAATGCAGAGCCAATCTGGGAAGATCAGATTAGTGCAGGTTTCGGCTATCAGTTGACGAATAATATTTCTGCTGACGGTCATGTGGCATATGCTTTAAACAATACAGACACTATTGGTAATACAACAGTATCTGCAAAAGCATGGCAGGTTGGGTTAGGGCTTACCTGGGCGTTTAAGTAAATAGTACATTTATATAAACCTACTATGAAACATTAGATTTTGAGTGTGAAATCCTGAGCTTAATAAGTAAGGTAGTTAACTTACTTTGATTGTAGATGTAATGGGTAGGTTTTATGGGGAGAGTTAGTTTTTCTAGCTGACCCTCCCTTTTTAATAAGAATAAATATGATAATTTTTAGTAAAAATTATCAAGGAGGGTATATGAGTTATCCAGTTGATCGACTTTACCATCGCGATCATATGTGGCTTTTATTAGAGGGTAATGATGAGGCGCTAATAGGTATTACCTTTTTTGCTCAAGATACGTTAGGCGATATAGTAGAAATAAATCACCCAAATAAAACTAGTATGATTTCTAAAGGTGTGTCTTGCGGAAGTATTGAGTCTCGTAAAGCAGTATCAGACATCATCGCTCCAGCAAATGGTGTGGTAATCGAAGTGAATGATAAGCTCATCACAGAGCCATATTTAATGAATGATGACCCATATAAAAAAGGGTGGATTGCTCGAATTAAACTTGCCAATCCTCTGATTGATCTTGAATTGATGGATGCGGATCAATACAAGAAACATATTGGTGATTAAAGATAATCTGTCATTCATGGAAGTTAGATTAAATAAATGCAGCTATAAAGCAGTTGGTTTCTTATGTGGAGACCACTCTTATTTTGCTACTAAATACTTATGGAATAATTGCTAAAACAAAAAAGATGTACCAGGTGTTTATGTGAATGGGCAGACAACTGTCTCACTTGGTCTTTGTGTCAAAAATGGTTGTTGTTATCACGGTGTCAGTTTAAATGTAGGCATGGATTTTCACCATTTTTAGCTATAGGTCCATGCGGCTATAAAGGATTACAGGTGACACAAATGCGGGATTTAGATATTCAAACTAGTGTTTCGGAGTTAAGTTGGCATTTAAGTGAGTTATTTGCCAGACACTAGTTAAAGTAAAAAATTAAATTGGGAATTATATGAATGAATCTAGTGGTTTGAAAGAAAAAGGAACTGCTAAAACCTCTCGCATTCCAATAAAGGTAATTTGGCAAGAGCCACTGAGAAAGCCAGAATGGATTCGAATGCAACCTCCACAAGGTGCACGCTTTCGAGAAATAAAAAACATTCTAAGAGAGCATAATTTACATACGGTTTGTGAGGAAGCTTCTTGCCCAAATATTGGGGAGTGTTTCACAAATGGCACTGCAACATTTATGATTCTGGGTGACTTATGTACTCGTCGTTGTCCATTTTGTGATGTTGGCCATGGCAGACCATTGCCTCCTGACAAGCAAGAGCCTAAAAATATTGCACATACCATTAGTCTATTAAATCTTAACTATGTAGTGATCACAAGTGTTGATCGTGATGACCTAAGGGATGGAGGCGCAGGACATTTTGCTAAATGTATCGAGGAAGTGCGATTAGTTTCTCCAGAAATACGCATTGAAATTTTGATACCAGATTTCCGAGGTAGATTACAAACGGCACTAGACTCTTTAAGTACCGATTTACCAGATGTGCTGAATCATAATCTAGAGACTATCCCCCGCTTATATAAACAGGTCCGCCCCGGCGCTGATTATCAACATTCTCTGACTTTGTTAAATGATTTTAAAGTTAGACATCCGCAGATACCCACTAAATCTGGATTGATGCTTGGTCTAGGTGAGACTGACGAAGAGATATTAGACGTAATGTTGGATTTACGTAGACACAAAGTTGAGATGCTAACGCTAGGCCAGTATTTACAGCCGAGTGAAGGTCATTTGCCAGTATTAAGGTATGTCGAACCAAGTCGTTTTGAATTTTTCGAAAAAGAGGCAAAGCAAATGGGGTTCACTCATGCTGCTTGTGGCCCGATGGTGAGATCTTCGTATCATGCAGACAAGCAGGCATCAAATGTTATAAATTTTCATAACTAATTTAATAATTATAAATGCTTATAAAGTTGAAAGAAACAAATCATGGATACACTAAATTTAGTTCCAGAGGTAACAAATTTAAAAACTGAAGTCCTAGTTCTTGGCTCTGGCCCAGGAGGTTATACGGCCGCATTTCGTGCTGCAGACCTAGGTAAAAAGGTTATTTTAGTTGAGCGTGAAAGTACTATGGGAGGTGTATGCCTTAACATGGGATGTATACCTACCAAGACGCTTTTACATGCTGCAAAAGTGATAACTGAGGCAGAAGCAATTGCTTCTCATGGTATTAGCTTTGGAGAGATGAAAGTTGATTTAGAAAAACTTCGTGAGTGGAAATCTGAAGGGGTTGTAGCAAAGCTTACTAATGGCTTGGATTCTATGGCTGTGCAGCGTGACGTAGCTATTATTCAAGGTTTTGGTCGCTTTATTTCAGCGCATCAACTTGAAGTAAATTCGGAGGATGGTAGTCGCACAATTATTAGTTTTGATTATGCAATTATTTCCGTTGGTTCGTCGGCTATTAAGATTCCTGATCTTGCAGATGATCCTCGGATAATGGATTCAACAGATGCTCTGCAACTGCATGATATTCCACATCGAATGTTGGTTATTGGAGGTGGCATTATCGGAATGGAACTTGGAACCGTCTACGATGCATTAGGCTCAAAAATAAGTTTAGTCCAACGGCCAGATGTCTTAATGACAGACTGTGATCGAGATCTTATCAGACCATTACAAAAAAGAATGGAAAAACGATTCGAAAGGATTATGTTAGGCACTAAGGTTGTAAAAATTGAACCTAAAGATGATGGAATCCATGTGGCGTTTGAGGGCGAAAATGCGATTGAGCCGCAAGTATATGACCGAGTGTTAGTCGCGATTGGACGCCGACCAAATGGCAAAAGCATTGGTGCAGAAAATGCAGGGATAGTAGTTGATGATCTTGGGTTTATTAACGTTGATAAGCAAATGCGTACAAATGTAGCGCATATATTTGCGGTTGGAGATGTTGTTGGTCATCCTATGCTGGCTCATAAGGCCTCACATGAAGGAAAAATTGCAGCTGAGACAATAGCTGGATGTAATATTGAGGCGCAAGTCTTAACAATTCCATCTGTGGCCTATACAGACCCGGAAGTGGCATGGACTGGCCTTACTGAAAATGAGGCAAGAGCTAAAGGTATTGAAATAGAGAAAGTGACTTTCCCTTGGGCTGCAAGCGGGCGCGCATTGTCAATTGGTCGTACTGAAGGACTTACAAAGCTCATCTTTGATGGCCAAACACATCAATTATTGGGTGCTGGAATTGTAGGTACAAATGCAGGTGAACTTATTGCTGAAACTGTTTTGGCTATCGAAACTGGAACAAGTGCAGATAAATTGGGCTTAACAATTCATGCGCATCCAACTTTATCTGAAACCGTTTCTTTTGCTGCAGAGATGAAAGCTGGAACAATTACAGATCTTTATATGCGGAAAAAAAGCGCAGAAGTACGGGTATAAATTAAATGTACTTGTGCGAGTATATAACTTTCAGCTTATGGAGGTTCATGCTATTGAATAGTAGGTAATATTGCCACATTTGGCGTACCTTACCTGTAGGTAGTATTTTTAATGACAATTCTGACCTTAATATAGATGTCAAAATGTTGCAAAATGTTTATTTTTTGTAAATATTTAATTAAATCAATGTATTAAATAACTTGGCACGAGAGTTGCTATCTATCAAGTAACCTGAGAAAAGCAGGCCAATTAAAATTAATAAATTGGATTTTGAGGGGTTGAGCTAGCTCAACAGATTGCAGTTAATTTAAAGGAAGTTAGGAGTAATTTATGAAACTGAAAGCAAGTGTTGCCGCGGTAAGAAAAATCTCACAGGTGGCTGTCCTAGGTGCTACTTTAGGAATGCTCTTAGGGATACCTAGTGCTTATGCTGATGAGACTAGTTGTTCTCCGTTCACGCCATTAGTTAAAGGGCAAGAAGATTTTGTTTATGTATGGACCTTGGGCGTAAAAGGCCTGGGTGATGAGTCTGATAAGTTGGTGACTGTTGATGTAAATCCGAAGTCAAAAACGTATGGTAAGGTAATCGCCAAATTGTCAGTAGGTGGCCGTGGTGAAGCACACCATATGGGTTTTACAGATGATCGTAAATTTATGTGGGCAGGTGCGTTAGATAGCAGCAAGATTTTCATTTTTGATGTGGCTACAGACCCAGCTAAACCTAAGCTAGTGAAAACAATTGATGATTATGTTGCCAAATCTGGTCTTGTAGGCCCACATACATTCTACGCAACGCCAGGCCGGATGATTGTTGCTGCGCTATCAAATGCGAAGGATCATGGCGGCCAAACTGGCATGGCTATATATACCAATGCCGGTGATTATGTATCAACTACTATGATGCCTACTACAAATGGCGGTGATGGTTTTGGTTACGATGCCGCAATTAATCCAAATAAAAATGTAATGTTAACAACAGCATTTACTGGTTGGAATAATTACATGGCAGATTTAGGCAAGTTAGTTAAAGATCCAGATGCAATGAAACACTTTGGTAATACCACAGTAATGTGGGATTACAAATCTATGAAGCCATTGAAGATTTTTAACACGCCGGGTGCAGCATTGGAAGCACGTTGGTCATTTAAGCCAGGCGATAATTGGGCGGTTACAACGACAGCTTTGACATCTAATATTTATGTTTATAAACAAGATGAAAAAGGTGAGTGGCAGCAGCATAACGTTGGCACTATCGGCGATCCAGCCAAAATACCTCTACCAGTAGACATCAGCTTGGTTTCTGATGGCAAGGGTTTATGGGTCAATACCTTTATGGATGGTATGACACGCTTTTGGGATATGACCGATCCACTGCACCCAAAAGAGACCTATACCAAAAAGATTGGCTCTCAAGTTAATATGGTATCCCCAAGCTTTGACGGCAAGCGCGTATATTTCACAACGTCTTTACTTTCAAATTGGGATATGAAGGGCAAGGCAGACGAGCAATTTTTGAAAGCATATAACTGGGATGGTAAGAGTCTTAAGTTAGCTTTCCAAATTGATTTTAATAAAGAAAAACTTGGTAGGGCTCACCATATGAAGTTTCAGGTACGTGATTTAAAAACACTACAACCTTTGCAAGCTTCGATGGATCCAAACTATAAATTGGTTTCAAATTAGCGTTATTTATTTTTAAAAGTGGTCTCAAGGGTTGCAAATTCATCAGAAGGATAAGCATGTGGAACGATTAGTATCTATCCGAATAAGGGTTCTGATAGGGTTTGTGGCTTTTTTATCTGTCTGTTTTTTTGCTTGGAGTGCCCCAAGAACTCCAGCAAAAAATCAGACAGAGCTTTTTTCTCAAAATTCAGGTATGAGCAGTTTAAATAAGGTCACTGGATTACCAGATCCGGGAACTTATAAATTACAGAAAATATTTAAAGTTCCAAATCTTAGTGTGCTTGATACAAAGGGTAAACTACAGCCTATAAGTAAATACACAACAGGGAAAATGACCTTATTGACATTTTTTTATGAGCGTTGTTCTGATGTAAATGGATGTCCGTATGTGGTGGGGCTTTTTCATGGCGTTAAAAATAAATTAGAAAAAGATCCAAATATTCGAGATTCAGTTCGATTCGTTAGTATAAGTTTTGACCCCCAACGAGATACCCCAATGATGCTGGCGGGTTTAGAAAAACGAGCCTCCGGGGTGCTAGAAAATAAAAAAAGTGTTGAGTGGGACTATCTTACAACAGCATCAATAGAAAAATTAATGCCTGTTATTGATGGTTTTGGTCAGAATGTAGATGTGCAGATGAGTCCTAATACCGGCAATAAATCGCTTACCTATTCGCATGTGCTAAAAGTATTTTTAATCGATGGTGAAGGGTATGTTCGAGAAATATATTCAACATCCTATTTAAGTCAAACCATGCTGCTTAATGACATACAAACACTGATGGCAGAAAAGAAATAACTTGTGTATTTAGAGGCGATAATCAATTGAAAGCTACAAACGTATTTTATATATTAATTGGCATAGTCATTACATCAGTTTTATATGTTGAATATAAGCGAAACAATGTATGGAATGATGCTGAACAAGATTATAAAAAGGTAGATCAACTAGGGTTGCCAGATATGCAACATCCTAAAGATAACTTACCTACTAAAGAAAAGGTTGCCTTAGGACGCAAGCTTTTTATGGATCGTAGATTCTCACATAACAATACAATATCTTGTGCTATGTGCCATGTTCCTGAGCAGGGATTTACCGTTAATGAGATTGCTACAGCAGTAGGTATCGAGGGGAGAACTAGTCGCAGAAATGCACCGACTATTTTAAATGTAGGCTACTATAAAACCCTTTTCCACGATGGTCGTGAGTTTTCTTTAGAGAATCAGGTTGTAGGGCCAATATTAGCATTCAATGAGATGGGTAATCCATCCATTGGCTATGTAATAGAAAAAATACATAACTTACCAGACTACAATGGTATGTTTGAAAAAGTTTTTGGTGCGCCTGCTAACCTTGAACGTTTTAGTCAAGCAATAGCCGCCTATGAGCGCACATTGGTATCGGGAAATTCCAGGTTTGATCAATGGTATTACGGTAAAAACCAGAATGCTTTAAATGAGTCAGAAATAAATGGTTTTAAAATATTCATGGGTAAAGGCAGATGTGTGAGCTGTCATAGTGTTACAGATAAGTCAGCACTATTTACCGATCAATCATTCCATAATACTGGCATTGGCTGGGCGCGTAATAATAGGATAGTTAATAACACCCATGAAAGTAAGACGCTTCCAGTTGCATTGGCTCCAGGCATTGTGGTTCAGGTTGCACAAGATCATTTTGATAATGCAAGTGAAGTTCCAGAAAATGATGTGGGTAGGTTTGAGGTGACAGATAATCCTAAGGATAGCTGGGCTTACAAAACACCTAGTATTCGGAATGTTGCTTTAACGGCACCTTATATGCACGATGGCTCTTTAAGAACGTTAGAAGAGGTAGTGGAGTTTTACAATAAAGGAGGGGAAGACAACCCCTTTAAAGACCCGCTGCTTCAGCCATTAAATCTAAGTGAAGCTGACGTAAGTTCACTGGTTGCATTTATGAAGGCTCTAACAGGCTCTAATGCGAAGCAGTTAGAGGAAGACGCTAGGGCAGACTATACGGCAAAAGCTGTTCATTAAAATAGTATCTGCCCTTGTAGAGAATAGATACTTATTAGAACGAATAGTTAAAGAATTGAGGCCAATATGATAGCAATTTTTCAAGCCCTATTACTCGCCACTAGTTTAATGTTTACAAGTGTAGCCACTGCAGATTCAAAAACCTACAATCAAGCCAACTTCGATGCCTTACAAAAAGCAGGTAAATCTATTTTGCTGGAAGTGCATGCGCCATGGTGTCCAACCTGTCGCGTTCAGGCGCCTATAATCAATGAACTGCTCGAAGAAAAGGAGTATCAAGCTATTACACTATTACGTATAGACTTTGATAGCCAGAAAGATGCCTTAAAAAAATTCAATGTGAGCAAACAAGGTACGTTGATTGTATTTAAAGGTGAAAAAGAAACTGGGCGAAGCACGGGAGATACTGCCTTTGAAAAAATAGAGGCGCTGGTACAGAAAGCGCTTTAAGCTGCCTTAATATGGATTCCATATGATGGCAGACTTTGGAGTTATAGACTTAATTTTCTCAAATTAGACCGCTTATTGCAGCTATGCCAATATTTTTTATATGGGCACTATATTAGCTCTTGAGTAGATTTAAGATTAAGTGTTTCTTTCATTCTGAATGCGACAAGCATTCCGGATAATAAGGTAAGCGCTGCTATCAGCCATAATGCGTACGACATTCCAAATAAATCTGCAACAATGCCGGCAAGTAGTGCGCCTGCTGCATAACCTAAGTCTCGCCAGAGTCGATATACGCCAACTGCAGAGGCTCGCCATGCCGGATTGACGACGTCGCCTATGGTTGCTAGCAGTGTAGGGTAGACCATGGCCGTACCTATGCCGAGCAAAACTGTGCCAATTATATATACACTAAATATTAAAGTAGACGCTATAACAGCAATCCCTAGCGCCTGTATCCACATACCTGTAACAATCAGCCACTTGCGACCAATGCGATCAGAAAGTGCACCGGTAAACAATTGGCAGACTCCCCAAACACTGGGGTAGATTGCTGCCAGCCAGCCAATTTTACTTAATCCTAGCCCTGCCGAGGCAAATACCAGTGGTAATAGTCCCCAGGCCATACCATCATTCATATTGTTAACAAGTCCAGCCTGACTTACAGAAGAAAGATTGCGGTCATGTAAGGATGTGAGCCAAAAGATTGTGCACTGCGACGGTATTGCAGCGTATTGGTGGTGTGGATGTAATAATGCCTCATGTTTCGCATGATTGTGTGTTTCACGAATACAGGCGATAGATAATAATAGACCTGCAGATACAAATAACACCCCTAAATAGAAAGGCTCTGGCCTTAGCCCATAATTTGCGGCGATCCAACCTGTAGTGAAAGCTGCGATACCAACCGCAAGATAGCCCGCAAACTCATTAATACCCATGGCGAGGCCACGGCTCTTGGGGCCAGCTAGATCGATCTTCATAATGACGGTGGTAGACCAGGTGAGGCCCTGACTTATGCCGAGAAATAGGTTGGCTAGCAGTACCCAGTTCCAGGATGGTGCCCACATAAGCAGGAATGGCACTGGCGTCGCAATTAGCCAGCCTACAATAAGTATTATTTTGCGACCGTATACATCCGAAAAACGACCAGCGAAGTAATTAGTGAGTGCTTTAGATATACCAAAGACTACGATGAAAGATAGGATGGCGGTATGTGCCACCACTTTGAACTCGTGCTCGGCAATGGCTGGTAAAATGGTACGCTCCATTCCAACCATTGCTCCGACGAAGGCATTGACGAGTACTAGTAAACTGAACTGTCTCCAGTTAGCTAGTATTCCCATTCTGGTTTCATTTACTTGATTAGACATCGCATATCATGAAAACCTGACTTAGGGCAAAACGTCTGCCATTGATTTAGATTGTAATCATTTTCTATTGTGAGCAGTAACGATTACTTGTTAAGTTACTGTGAAGTACATTTCGTAAGCCACTCACGCCCTTTAAGCATACAGTTCCAATAAACCCAAGGTAATAAAGTGGCTTTAAGGAACCAGGCTGAGGAACGTGGCACTGTAGAGTCAAGTGGAAAGGTTGGTAGCAGTTTTCCACCATAGCCAAATTCAGCTAAAATAATTTTGCCATTTTCTACAGTAAGTGGGCATGAACCGTATCCATCATATTTAGCAGATAATGGGCTACCAGCACGGTATGACAAAACATTTTTTGCGACGATTACTACTTGTTTACGCGCTGCAGCAGCAGTTTTAGCATTGGGGGCAGAGCTGGAATCACCCAATGAGAATACATTTGGGTAGCGTGGGCTTTGCAAAGTATGTTGATCAACCTCACACCAACCCGCAGCGTCTGCTAGAGGGCTGTTACGGATTACATCTGGAGCTATCTGTGGAGGTACAACATGCAGAAGATCAAAAGACTTTTCTTGGCGAGTAATATTGCCAGCAGCATCTTTTATATCAAACCAAGCCAGCTTTCTTTCACCATCAACTTTAACTAAGTTAGAGCTGAATACGAGTTTAGCATTATATTTTTCAACATACTTCATTAATGGCGGAACATAGGCAGCTACGCCAAATAACACTGCACCAGCACAGTCAAACTCGACATTTACCTTGCTCAGAACACCTTCTCGTAACCAATGATCACAAGATAGATACATTGCTTTTTGTGGAGCTCCTGCACATTTAATTGGCATAGGTGGTTGTGAGAAAATTGCTTTGCCTTTTTTTAAATTTGAAACTAATTGCCATGTGTATGGGGCAAGGTCATAGCGATAATTTGAAGTTACACCATTTTTACCTAAAGCCTCTACCAAACCTTCAATTTTTTCCCAAGCGAGCTTTAACCCTGCGCATACTATTAGTTGCTGGTAGTGAGCATCTTTTCCATTAGACAAGGTGACACTATTTTTGTCTGGGTTAATTGCATCTGCTCCTGCACGAATCCAATGTGCACCTCTAGGAATTACTGTGTGCATGGGCCGCATAGTTTTCTTAATGTCAAATACCCCCCTACCTACCAACGTCCAAGCTGGTTGATAATAATGTTTATCACTTGGTTCGATGATTGCTATGCTCAAGTTAGGTTGGCGTTTTAATAGGCTTGCTGTTATACCAATACCCGCAGAGCCACCGCCTATAACGACAACATCATAATTTTCAATAGGGTTTTTATTAGAGGCTTCCATTGGTAGTTTCCTTGGCTAGATTAATAATTTTTTGTAATTAACTATAATAAAAAGATAAATGATTGGATTACTTTTAGAGTAATTCTTTAATTTCAAAGAGTAACAAATACGTGGGTATTTGTAGCCTATTGCACTGAAAATTAGCAAACATCATGCCATTATAATTAAGGCATTGATATTGCTAGATATAAAAGATAAGTAGCATTTTTCAGGTGTCAGAACAATGCTGCAAATGACATATAGAATTGAGTTTATAGAGATGGGAGTGTCATTTTTGTCATAGCTAGATGCTAGTATGAGCTTCTCTTGGCTTACTAAATATTAACTCTAACTAACCTTGCGGGAGGTTTTCTTCGAGAATTCCACACATACGATTCGCTGGTACAGCAACATCGATTAATTTGGGTTTGGCTAGATTTAAATTATTCATCAATTCAATAAACTCTTCTTTTGTTTTACCCACTATACGCAAGTTCGTTATTTTTTCTTGAGCGACTGAACTGACGCGGCGCCCATTGTAATCGTGACCTGGATATATAAGCGTTTCATCTGGCAGTGTCAAAATTCTCTTGGTAATGCTATCAAACAGTTTAGCGGCACTGCCACCTTGAAAGTCAGTGCGACCACAGCCATTAATTAATAGGGTATCACCGGTAAAAAGACGCTCGTTGCATAAGAATGAGACGCTACCTATAGTATGTCCAGGGGTTGCAATCACCTTAATTTCTTGACTGCCTAGCATTAAAACGTCGTTATCGTTTAATTGAATATCTGCCGTAGATGCGCCACATAATTCACTAACACCTGTTTGTATTGCTAACATCTCCCTAAGTTTGCCACTAGCTGTTATATGATCTGCATGCACATGTGTTTCTAATGAAAATTTTAATTTACAGCCAAGTGAATCCATTACTGCAATGTAATCGTCAGTGTGGCCGGCTACCGGGTCTATCAATGCGCCTTCATGACTAACTTCGTCCATTAGCAAGTAAGTAAGTGTCGATGATTCCGTGTCAAACATTTGCTTAAATATCATAATATTCCTAACAACCTAAAAAATATATTGAATCATATTATATTTATAAATATAATATAAAAATATTAATTAGTCACTATTTAAATTATGGTTGAAACAAAAGAAATAAATTTTGAAGAGTTACGCAGATCGGCAAATAGCGCCTGCAGTTTAATGAAAGTGATGGCAAATCCAGATCGATTAATGTTGCTATGTCAGTTATCGCAAGGTGAAAAATCTGTAGGCGAGTTGGAGGCAATTTTAGATATTCGCCAACCCACATTGTCACAGCAACTCACAGTATTGCGTGAGGCTGAGCTGGTCGCTACCCGTCGTGATGGCAAGAGTATTTTTTATCGCATTTCAAGCCAATCAGCTCTGGCGGTGATGCAGGTTCTAAGCCAACAAATTTGTAATACTTAAATACGAGAATCAAATGACTATCCAAATTACCAAGCAATCTGATGATTTTAGTACTGCACCTCAAATTAGTGTGGATGATGTTCCGGAAATCGCTAAATTAGGCTTTAAGACTATTATCAATAATCGCCCGGACTATGAAGGTGGCGAAAGTCAGCCTACAAGTGCGCAATTAAGAGTTGCCGCTGAGCAACATGGGCTGGCTTATCTTTATATTCCGGTGGTACCTAATAATATTCATCCAGCTCAAGTGGACGCATTCGCTACGTCGTTTGCTTTAGCTGCAAAGCCTGTGATAGGTTTTTGTAGAACAGGAAATCGCGCAGGGAGTATTTTTAAGCTTGCCCAGGTAGGAACTGCAAATGCGTCGCCTAACACTACGGCCAATAGTTTATTCACTTGGCTAAAAAGTAAATGCCTTATTACGCGCTTTTGGCGTTGGTATAAGGCAAAGTGTCCATTGATGGCACTATGTCGAGCTTCGTGCAAGAAAAACTAATATTAATTTTTCTTAGGGTTTTAAAAAAACCTTAATTAGTGCCTTGTTATGTGAAGCAATAGCCATGTGGAGCAGTATGTTGAATGATTACAAATGGTTAGCAGATAGCACTCCGGCAAAGCTGTATAAGCGAGATTCTATTAACTAGCAAGATTTTGATTATGTTGTGCCGCCTGAAAAAGTGATTTCAATCAATTAAAAACAAGTGTGTTGATATTTAACTAGGCACGTATTTTTAACGCAGAGAGGCTCAGAAATGCAATCTAATAAACAAGGACAATTGTATGTTTCTCTCACTAGTCCATACGCACGTAAAGTGCGTATTGCCGCCATTGAAAAACAAGTTCCGTTCGAAATGATAGTAGAAGTGCCATGGAACGAGGGCACTATGATTACAAACATAAACCCATTAGGGAAAGTGCCAGTATGGATATTAGCAAACGGTAAGGCTTTATTCGACTCGCGTGTAATTGTTGAGTATTTGGATGGTGTTAGTACAACTGGCAATCTGATGCCTGTAGATTTATTAGAGCGAATAGAAGTGAAGCGTTGGGAGGCACTTGCTGAAGGCGTTATGGATGCCGCACTAGTAATCTTTGCGGAGCGCAAAAAACGACCCATAGAATTGCAGTATCCTAATTGGATAGCTCGCCAGTTTGGCAAAATCCATCGCGGGTTGAAAACGCTGAGTGATGAGTTAAGTGATCGTGAATTTTATTTTGGGGATAAGCTGAGTATTGCTGATATCGCAGTTGCCAGCGCGCTAGGATATATTGGCCTGCGTTTTAACGATGATTTCAATTGGCAGCAAGAATACCCTGTATTGGCTGAACATTATCGACGCTTGATGCAGCGTCATTCTTTTAAAAGCACCGTACCTATAGTTTGATTTTAGGTAATAGCAGCTTATCTATTCGTTTACTTAGAACATTGATAAAGCTTGTTTTATCCTTGCCAAGCTAATACGCTTGCAACCAGCATCTGGTTCATCACACATCACACATCACACATCACACATCAAAACATTGCTAAATTCGCTCTGGTTTAAATAAGTAATGTCGGACTCACCACACGTAAACAAGTTGTAGCCTATCTGGGTTTGAAAATTGCCATATATGGCACACGCAATGTGACAGCAAGATATTTTATGACATATATGACTTTGAAATAAGCTACAAAATATTTCCAAGTGTTTTCAAATGGAAAATTATATTGTAAATCAATTGCTTAATAAACTTGGCATAGGAGTTGCCTGTATTGGTCTTGCCTGACTAAATCTAGGTCTTGAAGTTATCTGTAAATTAAGGTGTTTGTATGCGGAACGAAATTAAAAAAATTGGACATATCTTACCGGCTCCAGAAAACTTTGTGAGTGCTGACTTAGCACATGAAATTACTACCAAGGGTTTGGATGAAACAAGACGTGGCTTTTTGATAAACAGCTTCTTGGCAGCTAGTACCGCATTGGCTAGTACAAGTGCATTAGCTGAATCTATTAAAAGTAGCGGATTTATTGGGGACCCAAACATTCTGACTTTGCCGGAGCAATCGACTACGCTAGGTAAGCCTGTTGCTGCAAATGCTTACGGTATGCCTTCTAAATATGAAACTAATTTGTTGCGACGGGAATCACCAGGCTTAACTAGAGTATCTGCTGCTTCCGTATCATTTGCGCCATTGCAAGGACTATTTGGGATTATTACACCAAGTGGATTGCATTTTGAGCGTCATCATCAAGGGTGGCATGACATTGATCCAAGTAAGCATCGATTCATGATTAATGGCCTTGTCAAGAATCCGAAAGTTTACACAATGGACGACCTGATGCGTATGCCATCGGTGTCAAGAATGCATTTTATTGAGTGTGGTGCAAATACTGCTATGGAGTGGGGAAATGTAGCTGTGCCTACAGTTCAATACTCTCATGGCATGCTCAGCTGCAGCGAATTTACCGGAGTGCCTTTATCTGCCCTGCTAGAGGACTGTGGCTATGATAAGAAAAATGGCCGCTACATATTGGCAGAGGGTAGCGATGGGTCTAGTATGACCCGAACCATTTCTATGGAACGAGCGCTTGATGACGTAATTGTAGCTTGGGGTATGAACGGCGAAATGTTAAGACCAGAAAATGGCTACCCGCTGCGGCTAGTGGCGCCAGGAATACAAGGCGTTTCCTGGGTTAAATGGTTACGGCGTATAGAAGTCGGCGATCAACCTTATGCCACTAAGGATGAAGCAGTTCACTATATAGATTTGATGCCAGATGGCATGTATCGCCAATATACATCTATTCAAGAGTGTAAGTCGGTAATTACCACGCCTTCGGCAGGT
>JAZJZG010000167.1:16043-35151 GCA_040389995.1 Pseudomonadota bacterium
TAGATAAAGGCTTTTACAATATCACCGGTCTAGCATGGTCTGGACGCGGGAAAGTAAAACGTGTCGATGTTTCTGTAGATGGTGGCCGAAATTGGCGTACTGCGCGTCTTGAGGCGCCGGTATTATCTAAATGCCTGACACGTTTCAATATAGATTGGGTTTGGGATGGCTCTCCGGCGATATTACAGTCGAGAGCTATTGATGAGACTGGATATGTGCAGCCTAAGGGTAATGAGCTTCGCGCAGTGCGGGGCACCAAGTCAATCTATCACAACAACGCAATACAGTCTTGGAAACTGGCCGAATCTGGAGAGCTGTCAAATGTTCAAGTGTATTAATCCTACCCTCACGCTACTATTGATGGTATTCAGCAGTTTCGTATACGCCGATACGTATCAAAATATTGGTAGAGCTGCTACACCGCAAGAAATAGCTGCATGGGATATAGATGTGCGCCCAGATTTCAAAGGTCTGCCTGCAGGTTCTGGGAGCGTGGCTAAAGGCCAGCAAATATGGGAAGGGCGATGTGCCAGCTGTCATGGTGTTTTTGGTGAATCTAATGAAGTGTTTACTCCAATTGTGGGCGGTACCACCAAAGACGATATTAAAACAGGCCGGGTTGCAGCTTTGGCGAGCAATAAGCAACCACAGAAAACGACAATAATGAAAGTTGCTACATTGTCCACTTTGTGGGATTACATCCATCGAGCAATGCCCTGGACTGCACCAAAATCTTTATCAAATGATGACGTGTTTGCCGTAACTGCCTATATCTTAAATCTGGCTGAAATTATCCCTGATGACTTCGTTTTGACTAATCAGAATATTGCCGATGTGCAAAAGTTAATGCCGAACCGCAATGGAATGACGATGAATCACGGCATGTGGACTGTCGATGGCAAGCCCGACGTTAAAAGTGTAGCCTGTATGAAGGATTGCGTAACACAGCAGCAAATTAAATCATCTTTGCCAGAGGTAGCTAGAAATGCGCACGGAAATATCCAACTGCAGAATCGTACTTTTGGCGAAGTTCGCGGTGTTGATACTACTATCCCAGCCTCAAATGTACCGTTAGGTGCTGTGAGTAAACAGGAGCAAGTTGCGCAAAATACTGCGCCTACAGTTGTTGCTACTCCTGGCAAAAGTGATGGGCTCAGCTTGGCGAAGAAGAACAATTGTTTAATTTGTCACGGCGTGAGCAGTAAAATCATTGGGCCCGGTTTTTCTGAAGTCAGTGCTAAATATAAGTCAGACTCTAGTGCAGCGGCGCGATTAATAGAAAAAGTCAAAACAGGTGGCTCTGGAGTTTGGGGATCGAATTCAATGCCGGCACAGACACAAGTGAGTGATGAGGATATTAAGGCATTGGTAAATTGGATTTTGACAGAGGTTAAATAATAGCAGGGCTAAACAAAGGCATTAATTATGTAATAAAAGTGCATTTGTTAGTCTTGGTTACATTTTAGATAGGGATATTATATGAATCAAAGTAGAAGAGATGTTTTACGAATAACCTCAATATTAGGTCTAGGGCTCGCTGGAGGTTTGTTTAGTTCGTTAAATGTTTTTGGTGCGGAATGGATGCCAAAAAGTTTTGAAGCAAAAAATCTGGCAGATGCACTCAAAGAACTGGGCGTTGATAAATACACAATGAGTAGCGATGTTTCAGTGGTGAGTGCAGAAATTGCTGAGAACGGCGCTGTGGTGCCAATTTCAATAGCCAGTGCAATTCCACATACTGAATATATGGCAATTCTGGTAGAAAAAAATCCAAGCCCTCTATCTGTAGCATTCAATATACCAGAAGGTACGGATGCGGCTATTACTACACGTGTAAAGATGGGTGGGACATCAAACGTATATGCTGTAGTCAAAGCAGATGGAAAATGGTTTGCTGCTAGTAAAGAAATAAAAGTAACTCTTGGTGGCTGTGGAGGCTAATTAGCAAGCGGCATTATTCAAAAATTAATTTAGGTTTAAAGGAGTATTTATGGCAGATCCAATGCGGATACGCGCAGTTTTAAACGGCGACAATGTGGAAGTGAAAATTTTAATACGTCATGATATGGAAACAGGTTTACGTAAAGACCCGGCTGGACAGCTTGTTCCTCCTCACTTTATCAAAACCCTGACAGCAAAATATGAGGATAGGTTAGTTCTTGATGCAGTCATGGGGATTTCAGTATCTAAAGACCCATTCTTATCATTTAAGTTTAAAGGCGGAGCAAAAGGCGGAAAACTAACTGTTACTTGGATTGATAACCTAGGTGATACCCGCACTGATACCGCAATAATTTCATAATCGATTTACCTAACTTGAATGCGGACATTTTTTGTATAAGGAATCGTTATGAAACCCTTCGTTGTATTTATTTTTACAATTTTTCTGATCAACATTGCGCCCTACGCTATTGCGGGTAACTCATCTACAGATGAAATTGCAAAATACCGTGAATTGTTGGAGGACGGGAATCCTGCTGAGTTATGGGAAATGCGTGGTGAAGAATTATGGAAGAAGAAAATAGCACCGAAGAATGTTTCACTTGAGCAGTGTGATTTGGGTAAGGGTCCAGGCGTAGTAAAAGGTGCTTATGTGGAATTGCCTAGATATTTTAAAGATGTAAATAAGGTAATGGATCTTGAGCAGCGTCTAGTTTACTGCCGCACTACTATTCAAGGACTTAGCCATGAACAAGCTGTAAGCACTCCTTTTGGATCTGCGGGCCATCCTTCAGACATCGAGCCTTTAGTTGCTTATATTACCTCTGAATCTAAAGGGATGAAAATGGCCGTTTCTATCAAGCAGCCGTTAGAGAAAGATGCATATGAAATAGGTAAGAAGTTTTTCTTCTATCGTGCGGGTTCGCATGATTTTTCCTGTGCAACATGCCATTCATCAGATAAAAAAAGAATCCGGTTACAAGAGTTGCCGAATCTACTTAATAAAGTAGATGCTCAAAAAGCATATTCAACATGGCCAGCGTATCGAGTATCTCAAGGGGAGGTCAGAAGTATGCAGAATAGACTTAGCGATTGTCTGCGTCAGCAGCGATTTCCAGAGCCTATCTATACATCTGATGCAATTACAGCATTAATTATGTTTTTAGCAAAAAATGCTGAGGGTGGAGTGTATGACGCGCCAGCCATTAAGCGATAAGGGGGTTTTATGAACAGAATATTTATCATGCTCGCGGTCGCTGTGGTTATTACAGGATGTGCTACTACAGCAGTGAAAACTGATTATGGTCAGTATTTACTTACACTTTTTAAAACTGAATTTACCTCTAAAGGCCCAGCAACAGTCGATCGCATATTGAATCGGGACGATGTACAAAAAATGTGTAGTGAATATCCTTTAGAAAGAACTGAAGAAATGGCTGAAAGTATTCAGAAAAGTCAGATGGCTACAGTGAAATATCCCGCCGATGGCCAGTATCTTGGAGATTGGAAAAATGGTGAAAAAATCGCCCAAAATGGCCGTGGATTGCAATCATCAGACCCTATTGGCGGAGTTAATGGTGGGAACTGTTACGCCTGCCATAACATCACTAAGAGCGAGATATCCTACGGAAATATTGGCCCATCTCTTTACAATTATATGAAAGTACATGGATCTAATGACCAAGTAGTTAAGTATACCTGGGCAAAAATTTACAACCCACAAGCTTTTACCGCTTGCTCAAATATGCCACGTTTTGGTCACAACGGAATTCTGGATGAAAAGCAAATCAAAGATGTGATGGCTCTTTTGTTAGACCCTGCATCGCCAGTTAATCAGTAATGTAATTTAGTGAATACGCCTTGATTAAAGATAAGGGAATTGAATGTCAATAAGTCGTCGTGAGTTTGTGCAGCTAATGGGCATAGCTGCTGCTAGTGGGATGTTACTTAATTCAAAAAGTATTTTAGCTGCGCCCTCGATTGAGAAGCTCTACGATATACCTAAGTTTGGTAATGTGCATTTGCTGCACTTTACAGATTGCCATGCACAATTAAAGCCGATTTATTTTAGGGAGCCAACAGTTAACTTGGGTATTGGTCAGGCGTCAGGTAGACCGCCGCATCTGGTAGGTGAGAAGTTACTTAATTATTTAGCTATAAAGCCAAACACATCGGATGCCTATGCTTTTTCTACGCTAAATTTTGAACAAGCCGCCCATACTTATGGGAAGGTAGGTGGATTTTCCCATCTTTCAACGCTAATCAAACGTATGAAAGAAACTCGCCCTGATGCTTTACTGCTAGATGGTGGTGATACATGGCAAGGATCTGCAACAGCGCTCTGGACAAATGGCCAGGACATGGTAGATGCCTGCCTAGAGTTAGGAGTAGATGTGATGACGGCACATTGGGAAATGACGCTTGGTGATAAAAGAGTTAAGGAGATTGTTGAAAAAGACTTTAAAGGCAAGGTTGACTTCATAGCTCAAAATATTAAAACCACTGATTTTGGTGATCAGGTATTTAGTCCGTATGTGCTGAAGGAAATGAATGGCGTTTCGGTCGCTATTATCGGACAGGCATTCCCATATACACCGATTGCCAACCCGCGTTATCTAATCCCTGACTGGAGTTTCGGCATTCAAGAGGAAAACTTGCAGAAGATGGTTGATGAAGCCAGATCCAAGGGTGCAAAAGTGGTCGTCTTGCTGTCCCATAATGGAATGGATGTTGATATTAAATTAGCTTCACGTATACGTGGCATTGATGCCATCATGGGCGGGCATACCCATGATGGAGTGCCAGTGCCTATTATTGTAGATAATGCCGGAGGAAAAACGATCGTTACTAATGCTGGTAGCAATAGTAAGTTTCTTGGAGTACTTGATTTTGATGTGCGTGGAGGACAAGTCCAGGGCTTTAAGTATCGTTTGCTACCGGTATTCTCAAATTTCCTTCCGGCAGATAAAAAGATGGAAGCTTTGATTGATAAGATCCGAGCACCATTTGAAAGTAAGTTGAGCGAAAAGCTTGCTGTGACTCAGGAAACGCTATATCGACGCGGGAATTTCAATGGTACTTTTGATCAACTGATTATTGATGCATTAATGGATGTCAAAGGTGCAGAAATTGCATTCTCCCCAGGTTTCCGCTGGGGGACAACATTACTACCCAATAGTGATATTCTGATGGAACACCTCATGGATCAAACCGCTACAACATACTCCTATAGCACCGTAACGCAGATGAGTGGAAGCACCATTAAGTCCATTATGGAGGATGTTGCCGATAACTTATTTAACCCTGATCCTTATTACCAACAAGGTGGCGATATGGTTAGAGTTGGCGGGATGACCTATGCTATTGACCCTAATGCGCAAATAGGGGCACGTATTCAGGATATGCGTTTAAACGGGCAGCTTATTGATGCGAATAAATCATACAAGGTTGCAGGTTGGGCGCCAGTCGCAGAAGGGGCAAGTGGCGAACCGGTATGGGATGTAGTAGCTGGATGGTTAAAATCACAGAAGCAAGTAACACCGCGAAAGTTAAACACCCCACGACTTATTGGAGTCGCGGACAACCCAGGTTTGGTGGTTTAATTAAATTAGCCTTTTTAAATTTTGACTAAGATTATATGGTAGTTAAGGAGCAGACTTGAAATTCTTGAACAGACTATTTTTTACTTTTGGATTAGCTGTGATGTTGCAAAATGCGGCATTAGCTACAGATTCGAGTTATACAATTAAGTTGATGACTCCAGAAACGGCATTAAAGGCTGCACTTGCAGGAATGAAAGAATGCAGAAGTATAGGATATCAAGTGGCAATAGCAGTGGTGGATCGCACAGGACAAACGCAGGTGGTGTTACGCGATAGGTTCGCTGGTATGCATACGATTGAAGCAGCAACAAATAAGGCTTGGACTGCTGTGAGTTTTAAAACTAACACTAGTCAGTTTGCGACAAATACTCAAAGTGGTAAGGAGTCTAGCGGCATCAGGAGTATCTCAAAAGTATTGGCTTTAGGTGGCGGCATGATGGTTGATGCAGGCGGTAATTTATATGGAGCGATAGGTGTTTCGGGTGCTCCTAGTGGGGATGAAGATGATAAATGTACAAAAGCTGCTATTGCCTCAATTATGGAGGATTTAGAGATGTAGTAAGGGTTAATACTGCATGATAGTATTGTGTATACAATGGTGCTTTAGTATTAACTGTTATTCTTGATTGTGCTTTTTTACTGGGGCACACAATAATCATCTAGAACGATATAAGAATCTAGCTGTGTTAATGCAGTGAGTCAATTTGTGTGAGGTGTAAAGTGACCGACTCTATAGTGATACATAAAGAAATAGTTATAAGCAAAGATCTTTTAAGCTTTTTAGACTCGTTGCCAGAGCCGAGATTGGTTTTAGGAAGTGATTACAGAATTATCGCCTCAAATTTAGCTTACCAAAAAATATTTGGTGGAGGCAAACCAATTACTGGTAAGCATTGTTATGAAATCTCTCACCATTACCTTAAGCCTTGTGATCAACAAGGTGAAGCGTGTCCTCTAAAAGAAGCTAGAGCAACACTAACAACACAAAGAGTTTTTCACTTACACCATACCCCAAGAGGTCGTGAATTGGTTGATGTGGGGCTTACTCCAATCCTTGGTGATGATGGTGTCCCTGCCTTTTATATTGAGACCCTGCGAAAACAAGATTACATTTCAACTATACCTAGCCCTGAATCTGCTGTAGGGAAGAGCCCTGTATTTGTGAGAATGCTAGGACTAATTGAGCGTGTAGCAACAAGTGACACACCAGTATTACTTTTAGGGGAAACTGGAACTGGTAAAGAGGTCATTGCTGGTATCGTGCATAAAAAAAGCAAGAGAAACAAATCCTCTCTTATTATTGTTGATTGCGCGGGCCTCACGGAAACATTGTTTGAAAGTGAGTTATTTGGGCATGAAAAAGGCTCATTCACCGGTGCGCATGTCGAGAAAAAAGGCTTGGTTGAGATGGCCCATGGTGGAACACTATTCTTAGATGAGATTGGTGAAATTCCACTTAGTCAGCAAGTAAAATTGCTTAGATTACTCGAAACTAGCACATTTAGAAAAGTCGGTGGTTTGGAGGTTTTAAGAGCTAATTTTAGATTGGTCTGTGCTACCCATAGAGATCTTAAAAAGATGGTTGAAGAGGGTACATTTAGACAGGATCTATATTTTAGAATAAATTCATTCCCTGTTTATATGCCTGCTCTTCGGGAGCGTATAGAAGATATCAATTTAATTGCAGAATCACTGTTGTGCAGATTAAGTTCGGAAAAGAATTTTACGCTAGCCGATGATGCTAAAGAATTTCTTAAAGAGTATCCTTTTTTTGGCAATATAAGAGAATTACGGAATATGCTAGAGAGGGCTATTTTACTTGCAGATACTGATGTTTTACATAGATGCCATTTGATTGATGAGTCGCTAGAATTAATGACTAATTCAAATCAGCCGAGTAAACAATCTAATTTTTATGGGGAAATATTACGATTAGCCGAATTGGAATCTAGGTATTTACAATGGGCTGTTGGTGAACATAATGAGAGTAAAAAAGAGCTTGCGAGCAAGCTCGGACTTACTCAAAGAACTTTATATCGTAAGCTTATCGAATTAAAGAAATAGAAATAAGCTTAACAAAAAATCGTGGTGAATTTTTGCTAAGGTATGGACTTCACCCAATTTAGCAAATTCCTAACAATACTAGAGTATCCAACTAAATTGCATGGTAAGCCAAGGGTTGCTATAATCCAACGGTCATCAGGGAGTAGCTTCACCTCGGCAAGAGGTGGCTTACATCAACATACTTGGCCTAGTTAGGGCTATGGTGTAAGCGGCGAATGCTTAGCAAGACTTTTGACTACATGTATCCTTTACGCTGGTGGGGGTAATGTAGTCATTTGCCTATCACCAGCTAAGGATTATTTAGATGGAATCATTTCTAGTTTCAACCGGCGTCGTAGCTTTAGCTGAAATCTCCTTTATCGCTATGGCAATCTGGACGCTGATACCGGATAAGATTGAAGAGGAAGAAACAAAGGTTTCGAATCAGTTAGGCATCTTCGGGGCGACTTTCATCACCTTCTTTCTAGCTGAGATGGGAGACAAAACACAGCTAGCGACAATTGCTCTTGCGGCACACTATGCAGCTCCATTTGCTGTTGTGGCCGGCACTACACTGGGGATGTTGATCGCTGATGTGCCGGCTGTGTTTGTTGGAAACAAGTTTGCCGAGAAAATACCCATGAAATTAGTTCACGCGATTGCGGCTGGCATCTTTGCTGTGATTGGCATTCTTACTTTTCTGAAGATAGATCATTTCCTAACTTAGCTAAACGTATTCATTATAAGCACTCAAAATGCGCATATAAAACCTCTTTTGAGTGCTTACTATGGGCCGGTTTCCGACTATATTAAAACCTCACTAGTCGATATGAATAATTAGTTTTGTAATCTTCATCATTAATTTTTATATTACTACTATCTGCACCTATCTATGACAAAGTCAGGTTCGTGTAAGCTTGAGCGTTCAATATTTAGGTAAAGAAATTAACGTTTATTTACTATATTTTTTACACGTTGAAGGGTACAAAGAACATGGCACAAATTGCAAACATTCATTTGGATAACTCAATACAATTTAGTGATCTACTGGAATTAGGCAGAGATTATTGTAGCGACCAGCTAGGGCGCTTCTTTCAGAACAGCTATTCACCACCTGCTCTGGCAGTGAATAAATTTCAAATCCCAGCTAAGTTTGCAACAAGAAATGAGCAGAACTGTTTTGCAATTTGCGTAATGATGAACAATCATATTGTGGATTTAAAATACTTCAGCGACATATTTCTTGATAGGGATAGCGAGATGAATATGGAAAGCATCATATCGGGACAAAGCTTGAACAAGATCAACCTATTGATCAATGACCAAAGATTACTGCCATACATCAAGAGTTTTAAGAAGATCAATGACGAAATCGTGATTGGGCGATGCAAAGGACGTGTATTCACTTCAATTTAATTAACTTTTATATTCATACCTAATAGTTTTAGCATTGACGGGGAAACTCGGCTCTTAGCGGGCATTCAACCGAACATCCGCTATGTTCATTCGCTAGCATCGTCCTAATATCCAGTACCAGGTCTAAGTAAATGCTTACAATGAACAGAAGCATGCTGATGGATGTTAGCCTGTATATGTCTTTGCTTCATTACTTTTATTTGCATCTACCTCAGCGTATTATTTACTTACTAGGACAAGCTCTAACGGACCTTGGCCATGGATTAAGATCCTAATTGCAAATCCTAAAGGTGGCACTGGCAGCATACGATCTTCAACAGGAAGCTACCCAGCTGGATTGGGTTATTAAGGTGACAGGCAAAATGGGAAGTGAAGTTGAGTTCAAGTTGAGTATCAAGCCCCAGGATGCGTCGCTTGTGGGGCTTCATCCTACTGTGGTAGCCGCTAGTGTCAACAAACCTATCGCGCGCGAAATCCTCACCATTTATTATGACACTACTGATTTGAGGCTGCTTGATGCAGGAATAAGCCTACGCCTACGTCGTGTATCAGATCGTTGGATTCAGTCAGTTAAAGCTGTTGCGACAGCTAGAGTAGGCCTTCATGAGCGCATGGAATGGGAAAGTGTGGTTCCGAGTTGTCACCCAGATTTCACTGTAATTCTAGACCCAATTTTAATTCAACTATTCGCCGACTCAAAGTTGCGTGACAGTCTAAAACCTATCTTTCAGACTAAAGTGGAGCGTCATGAATGGCAGCTAAACTTCGGTGGCGGTGATAGGGTTGAACTGGCGCTGGACGTAGGTCAATTGCTTGTAGGAAAAAAGCATGAGCCGATAAGCGAAATTGAACTGGAATTAAAGGGTGGAAAAAAGGGACGTTTGTTTGACTTGGCGCTTGAGCTACAAAAAGTGATACCACTTAAGCTAGAAAATGCGAGTAAAGCACAGAATGGCTATGCATTTTATCGCGCCAGGCCTCTCAGTATCTTCAAACCAAGCCAACTTAAACTAAAACGCAGTGCTAGTGCCAGTAGTGCTTTTAAGGAAATAGTTTGGGACTGCATCGACCACTTACAGAAAAATCAAGATATGGTTTTGTATGGCACCGATTTGGAAGGTTTACATCAAATGCGGGTGGCACTGCATCGCTTGCGTTCTGCATTTTCATTATTCAGAAAAATACTTGGTGACGAGAGTGCTGATGTATTGATATCAGAATTGCGCTGGCTTAATGAAGCGCTGGGTGAGGCGCGCGATCTGGACGTATTTGTCACACAAACAACACCAACCATCATCAAACAGTTTAAGAATCATGCGGGACTTTTGAAACTGGAGCAAAAAGCCCTATTGGCAAAAGCTGAAGCTTATAAAGGATTGCGATCAACGCTTTTGTCTCAGCGCTATCAGGTTTTTTTGCTAACGCTGGCAGCTTGGCTTGAAAATGAGAGGTGGTGCGGAACTGTTGACAACTCTAAAGAAGTTAAAGTATTCGATATGGCGAATGCTATGTTGAACAAGCGTTATAAGCAATTACGCCAAAGAGGTAAAGGAGTCACACTCATGCATACTGAGGAACGGCATGTTACTCGAATTTCAGCAAAAAAATTGCGTTATGCAGCGGAGTTTTTTGCTACTCTTTATTCTTCAAAAAAATCAACAGCATTTATTAGGAGTTTATCTCAATTGCAGGATTGTTTGGGTGTACTTAATGACATGACTGTAACTGAGAAATTAGTACAAAAACTGAAAGGTACAAGACCAGACCGCAAGATAGATGAAGCAATGTACATTATTGCTGGCTGGAATGCCTGCGATGTGACAAACAGCTTGAAATATTTAGAAGAACTCTGGCATGTATTTACTTGCAAAAATAAATTCTGGAGCTAAGTCTTTTTAGACTTTGCTTTTGTCTTTAATTTTATGCATTTTTTCGCACCATTCGGCTAGATGGATAAGTACCTCTGTGAGTATCCAGCTATAGTTTTAGCGCATGGAGAGCACTTGTGATGAACTGAAAGAACTAGGTGGTTGGAAAACGCGGTCAATGGTTGATCGATATGCTAAATTTGCTACTGAACATCTCGCAAATGCAGCTAGTCGAATTGATTTACATGTTCGGGCGTGATTTATTTTGTCACGATCTAGTCACGTTCACCAAATGAAAAAGGGCTTAGCAAAAGCTAAACCCTTATAAATTCTGGTGGCCGGGGACAGAATCGAACTGTCGACACGCGGATTTTCAAAACTAGCTAGAAAATAATATTTTTATATAAAACAATATCTTGCAATACTCGCCAATTTTTAATTAACAGTAGAAGATAGTCTAAATTAATCACAATTCACTTTATGTAGCTACATTCTAGCTACATAAGAAAAGTACCAATATAGTATACTAATATACGAGCGCCGTTGTCAAAGTTGGTCATCCAATCAATATTTTTCAGTTATTGATATTGTGAAAATCAACATAGCTATTTAGTGTCGATTAAAGTATGTTGTTCATTGAGTTTACTTGATGCATTCCTAAAAAAGACACTAAAAACTTGCCTGCCTTCTTCAATATGCTTATTGAATATGTCGACGTAGGCTTCATTTGATATTGTGAGACCCAGTTCTTCCCTAATGGCAAGAACTACATCTGGAAGCAAAGTTGTTATTTGAAAAGATCTTTCTACACACTTATTCGAAAAGGCTAAAAGTTCAAAATTTTGTTCTTTAGTTAGGCTGTTAATTTCTTTGGCATAGTCGTCGCGTGTTTTAGATTGAAATTCAATATTACGTTTTAAAGTATCCCATTTATGCTCATCGCTGTTGCCTTCAAGATTTAAATTTCCCATTATTGAAATACAGCGCTCAACTTCGCTATGTGCCTTTGTGCGAAACTCTTCAAGAAGTGCGATTTTATTTTTTCTGTTAACAAGATCTATTCTTTCTAGTATGAGTTCAAGAAATGCTGTAGCAATCGCAGAGATTATTGTCGTTACGTATTTAACTGTTTTTTCGGAGCCAACTATTTGTACTTTGGCAATTACTCCTGAGTTATTTTCCATTTGAGATGAAATTGTTTTGTCATCAATATGTAAATTGCTTAGGTTTGTAATGGTGCTTTGAGTTCGAGTTAAAGCCTCAACAGCATCTAAATACACTTCCTTCTTTATGCTCTTCTCACGTTCAATTTCCGCAAACTTTAATTGATTGACGTTTTTTAGTTCTTCAATAACTTTCAGATATCCTGATTTAACCGACTCGACTTCATGTGTAATGTTCCCGATATCTTCTTTCGTAGCAA
This sequence comes from Pseudomonadota bacterium, assembly GCA_040389995.1. Lineage (GTDB taxonomy): Bacteria > Pseudomonadota > Gammaproteobacteria > Burkholderiales > Methylophilaceae > Methylotenera. Next base: position 28,337 of record JAZJZG010000167.1, read on the forward strand.
GGTTCTTGGCCTTTTCAGTAAAATATGACGGTAAAAAATTCTTAAACAATAGATATGAAATTACACTTCCCACTATGGCCCCTGCACCAAGATTTCCAATAATGGGTATAATTTTTACTAATTCTTCTACTGTCATTTAAGTTGTGCCTTGAGATAATTTACAAATGATGTACATGAAAGAAGAAAATATCTAGCATCGTCAGCGTTAATGTTCGATTCATCAAGCATTGCGTGTCTAATACCGCCAGCATCGCTAGTATATCCATACAGTTTCATGAAGCCTTCTTTGAGAGAAGTGTGAAGTAATTTACGTTTTTCTATTGATTTAAGCGCGTCTCCCAAAGTTGCTTTTGGGTCATCGGCGACAATTCTTACAATGGCTTCAACAGCTGAGATAGATTCTTTAATAGAGTTTCTGTAATCAGGATTGTCACGATTGGAATATAGCTCGAATCCGCGCTGGAGATGTGCGGTGACACCTGAAAACCGAGAATCAGTGAGTGCAGCCTCAAGCATATCTAATTCTTGAGTATTTGTGATGTCCGTAAGATGCCCAGAAATGAAGCGATATGCAGAGAGCTCACGTTCTAAAATGTTGTTAATAAATGTTATTAGCCTAGGCTGTCTTTTTTCATAATACGAAAGTACAAACTCAAGAAAGTCGTATGCTTCATTCCATTCGCATCCAAAGAAGTGGGTGCGTATAGCTGCCAGAATTTTATAATTACCATCTGGTCTAGAGTCGAGTGGTTTCTTGAAGTAGTCGAACCAAATAGCTTTGCTTAAAGGTTCCATTTCAGTTCCTCCGTAACTTTTCCAGAGAAACCCTTCTGTTGACCACAGCACAAGGTCAAGACAGTTCCAAATTGAGTTACGAAGGTCGGCATTCATGGAGTCGGTTTGGATGATTTCCGGTGTAGGTTTCAAACCTTTACGCTGGCTGAAAGATCTCATATTTCAAAAAACCAAATTTTTGACATAAAGAGCATCCTTTTCTGCGATTAATATGAAGGCTTAATTGTAATGATTTTTTAAAAAGAGTTTTAACTTAATAGGTGAGTATGTGGGAGGTGGTTACCTCCCCCCATATTGCACACCTTATAATTAATCAGTAATATCTGCATCGTCATAGGCTATCTTTTCTGCAAAGATAAGAGCGCCCTAGTTTGACAAGTGCGCTACTAGATAAATGGTGCGGGCAAATCAAATCCTTAGCCCCGAGGGGAGAGGTAAAGCCAAGTCCCGATAAACCTATCTAAGTAGATAAGCCGTCCTCAGGGATAAGCCCTGCGCAATAAATACCTGTGACTTCATTGTTCTTAAACCGACGATGGAGTCATGTATTCCTGTTTCAATCTCATGATTCCATCGTCATAAATACGATTGGAGTCAGCATGTCTAAATTAAGCAAACAAAAAAATAAAGATCTAAATGTTGTGAACGAGCGTGCGCGAGCGATTGACGCTTCGGAGCGACAGCACCGCGCGGAAAACGCTCGCGCAGCGCAAGCTCCCGGTGTAGTAATACCGGGGGAAAGAATAAGCGATAGCAAACTATCCGATACAACGGAAAGCCATGAGCTGGTAATGAATGGGAAGCGTCTTCAAGTACTTTCACATCCAATACCTTCAACTTCTTCACCTGGCTATGCAGCAATTACAGATTATCTAAACTGCACATTCCCATTCAAAACTGATATTGAAAATCTAGCTAATTTCTTCAGAGCCTTAGCTGCTATTACGAGTGAACAATTTTTGAATGTTAGAAATTGTGGTAAAGGTATGAATGGCTACGAGAGGTCTTATGATTTGGGTGAAGACGGAGCTAAGTTCTGCTGCGTAGGTCAGCGCAATACTGCACTCCTAATGTTGCCTGGTAAAGCCTGTCATACGATACCTAATTGGGAAAAGTTGATAGTACTTTTACGCGACCAATTTGGGGCAAGAATTACCCGCTGGGATGGTGCTGTGGATGATTTTGAAGGGTCTTACTCAGTTGATTGGGCAGTTGAGCAATACAAGGCTGGTCAATTCAGTAACGGCGGTAATAAGCCTAGTTGCAGACAAAATGGCAACTGGATTGATCCTGATGGATCAGGTAGAACACTTTATATAGGCAAGCGCCAAAACGGCAAGATGCTACGTGTATATGAAAAGGGTATGCAATGTGGCGGCAAATATGATCCTTGGGTACGTTGGGAATTAGAGTTACATAATGTTGATCGAGTTGTGCCATGGGAAGTGCTCCTCAATCCTGGGCAATATATTGCAGGTGCTTATCCTAAAGCTCTATCTTGGATAAAAGATGAGATGTCACGTATTCGTACCGTTAAAAAAGAGACGGAGCTTTCTTATGATCATCTAGTCTCACATGCTTCCAATGCTTATGGTCGACTATTCAATGTCATGCTTGAAGTTGAAGACTCACCTGAAGCCGTCATAAATAAGTTACGTAAAGACGGTCTACCTAAGCGCCTACGCATGCCTATAGTGGCTAGCAAGGATCAATAACATGAACACTCTCACCTTGCATGAAGCTGCTAATTTACTGAAAATTCATCCGGTTACTCTATCAATAAAAGCTGCATCTGGCGAAATCTATGGCGCTAAAGTGGGCAAAAGATGGGTATTCATTGAGATTGACCTACTTGACTATATCAGAGCACAATACAAGCGGCGGGCGTTGCAGGGTGAGAGAAAGGAATTAATATGTCACTCTACAAACGCAAAGACTCTTCCTCATGGTGGCTTAAGGTTGTCATCTGTGGACGAACAATACAACGCAGCACTGGGACTAGCGACAAAATCAAAGCTCAGGAATACCACGACACGCTAAAAGCGCAGATGTGGCAGCAAGAAAGGTTAGGCGTTAAACCTACCCATTCTTGGCGTGAAGCGGTTGTCCGTTGGCTGATCGAAACTTCAGATAAAGTGACACACTTAGAAGATAAACGTAAGCTTGCTTGGATGGATAAATATCTAGGTAACTTAATGCTTGATGATATTACGCAAGATGTCATTGATAAGATTCGAAGTGTAAAACTTAATGAAGCTTCAAAAGCTACGACCAACCGATATTTGGCATTGATACGTTCCATTCTAATTCGCTCTAGAGACGAGTGGGAATGGATCGATAAAGTGTCAAAGATAAGGCTCTTTAAAGAATCTAATAGTCGTGAAAGGTCTTTGACTTCAGACCAATTTCAAGCATTGATGCGTGAATTACCGGCACATCAACGTGAAACCGTTATGTTTGCTTTAGCTACAGGCTTGAGGCAACGTAATGTCTTAGAACTGGAATGGACAGAGATTAATCTTGAATTGCGCCATGCATGGATTAAAGCATCGCAATCTAAGAATCGTAGACCGATAGCAATTCCTTTGAATGATACTGCAATGAATGTATTGCAACGTCAAAAGGGTAAACATGAAATACGTGTGTTTACCTTTTTAGGGAAACCACTAAAAGCTGCGAATACTCGTGCTTGGGGACTTGCATTAAAACGTGCTGGGATTACAGATTTCCGCTGGCATGATTTGAGGCATACTTGGGCAACGTGGCAAAGGCAAGCTGGCACACCAACACATGAGTTACAACGTTTAGGTGGCTGGAGAACGGGAGCGATGGTCGAACGTTATGCGCATCTAGCACCTGAACACTTGGCTATTGCTGCGAGCCGACTAGATAGTGTGTTAAGTGGTTACGATTTGGCTACGGCGAGTCAAAAATGAAAAAAGCCCACATCGCTGTGAGCCTTATTATATTTGGTGGCCGGGGACAGAATCGAACTGTCGACACGCGGATTTTCAATCCGCTGCTCTACCGACTGAGCTACCCGGCCGTACTGCATATGCTGATTGCAAGCTTCGGTAAATGTTTGCAAGCCGCGCATTATAGCAAACTTCTAACCAAAATTACAAAGGAAACCGTTAAAGTTTCCAAAAAATAAAATGCGTTAATCAGGACATGACGGTAAGAGCAACATATTGTTACTGTAAAATCACGCTTATGAAATTTAATATTACTCAACCGCACCAAGTGCTTAGTAGTGGCCTTGTGAATAAGATCAATAATAAAACCAAGCCCTTAGGTGCTTTGGGCATGCTAGAAACGCTGGCTTTAAAAATCGGCCTGATTCAACAAACACTGATACCTCAACTTACGCGGCCTACGATATTGGTTTTTGCCGGCGATCATGGCGTTGTGGAGGCTGGTGTGAGTCCATATCCGCAAGTGGTGACTGCACAAATGGTGCTGAATTTTTTACAAGGTGGTGCGGCCATTAATGTATTTGCCAAACAAAACAATATGCGTTTACTTGTGGTTGATAGTGGCGTGAATTATCAATTTGAGCCAAATATAGATTTGATAGATGCAAAGATATCGTTAGGCACGCGCAATTTTCTATTAGAGCCTGCTATGACTGCGACTCAGTGTGAGCAAGCGCTTGGCCGTGGTGCGGGGCTTGTGAGCGCGCAAATTACTGAGGGCTGCAATATTTTTGGCTTTGGTGAAATGGGCATAGGCAATACGTCGTCTGCGAGTTGCCTGATGAGTGTTTTGTGTGAATTGCCTATTGAGCAGTGTGTTGGCCGTGGTACCGGTTTAGATGACGCCGGATTGGCGCATAAAACAAATATTCTGGCACAAGCGATTGAGCTACACCGGTTAGATGCGGCTGATGCAATGCAGGTGCTGGCGACCTTTGGCGGCTTTGAAATAGCGATGATGGTGGGGGCTATGTTACAAGCGGCTGAAAAAAAATGCACCTTGTTGATTGATGGTTTTATTACTACCGCTGCTTTGTTAGTGGCAGCGAAATTACAGCCTGGCATTCTGCATTATTGTGTATTCACGCATTGTTCGGATGAGTCTGGACATAAAAAAATGCTGAACTTTTTGCAAGTGGAACCACTGCTTAATATGGGCTTGCGTTTAGGTGAAGGCACTGGTGCTGCACTGGCTTATCCTTTAGTGCTGGCGGCAGTTAACTTTTTAAATGACATGGCATCGTTTGAATCTGCCAGTGTCTCGCAAGCCAGCGTTGCTCAAACAATATGAGTTTGCTTATCAAGCAGCAATGGCGTTATTTTTTAACTGCAATCATGTTTTTTACACGTATACCTGTTCATTTTAATCAATTTGATGAAGCGGATTTGAATAAATCTACGCGATTTTTCCCGTTAGTTGGCATTCTTGTTGGGGCTGTGGGCGCGCTAGTATTCTGGCTGGCCGATATTCTATTGCCTGTAGAAATTGCAGTTCTATTAAGTATGGCCGCAACTATTTTGCTCACAGGTGCGTTTCATGAAGATGGTCTGGCGGATTCAATAGACGGCCTGGGTGGTGGTTGGAGTAAAGAGCAGGTGCTCACTATTATGGTGGATTCACGCATCGGTAGCTATGGCGCTATTGGTCTGGTGCTGGCATTACTTACTAAGTATCAGGCGCTAAGTTATCAGGCTACTGCGTTGATTCCGGCTTCAATAGTTGCAGGGCATGCAGTTAGCCGCTTATGTGCGGTGCTGGTGATGTTTACACAAAGTTATGTAAAGACGGAAGGTAAGTCTAAACCGCTTGCTACACAATTGAATGTGACGGAGCTCATCATGGCGACTTTCTTTGGCTTGTTACCGATGGCATTTCTGGCAACGAAGTTTTTAGCTGCGTTAATACCAGTGGTGATTGTTTGGTTATGGTTCAGCGTAAAAATAAAAAGCCGTATCGGCGGCTACACTGGTGATTGCTTAGGTGCCATGCAGCAATTGACCGAGATCGCCTTTTACCTTGGTTTGTTGGCGAGTGCTGCATTCTTTGTAAAAGCATAATTGCCTGAAATAAAGTCATAGCTTATGAAACTCACTTTAGTACGCCATACCTCATTAGATATTGCCGCCAATATTTGTTATGGGCAAAGCGATGTGGATGTGTCTGCCCAATTTGATGCCGAACGGCAAACGCTGCAAAATAAACTGTCAAGATTTGAGTTTGATGCGATTTATGCCAGCCCGTTGCAGCGCTGCCATAAGCTAGCGCAGGCCTTGTGTGCTGATACAAGTTTAGGGTTTTCTGCAACCGATATACAAATCGATCATCGATTAAAAGAACTGCATTTTGGTGATTGGGAAATGAATACATGGGACGCGATTCCGCGTGAGACATTTGATGTTTGGGCGAATGATTACGCTAATTTAGCGCCACCCAATGGTGAAACATTCATGCAATTACAGCTACGTGCTAAAGCCTTTATAGAGGATGTAAGTAGTCACTCACGCGGTAAGAATGTTCTAGTAGTAACCCACGGTGGTTTGATTCGCGCACTGATTGCTGAGGTGTTGCAAATGCCGCTAAAAGGCTTGTTCAGAATAACCATTGATTATGCGAGTGTTACACAATTAGAGTTTAAGGACGAGATACCTAAAGTCCATTTTGTGAATCATTAGCTAAAGTTTTGCCTAGTGAACCCAATACAAATAGGCTCTTTAAATGTGTGTGCTGGGCGACGCTGTACTTAGGTGTCACATCCACAAATGCTTCGCCAGCCACTACGTTGGGCTAGTCTATATGCCAGCAGCATAAAAGGCGTAAGCAACAAAGCTAAAGCACAGGTGCCTATCAAGCGTTGTTTAGATTTATCTTGATCAATTGCAGGGTTAAACCGAGCTTCAAATTTATCCGCAATCCAGCCAAAACCAACCAAAGGGTGATAACGGCGCGGCTCACCTAAAATAAAATTCAGCGCCACTGCAGCAATGACAATGGCGGGCATTATGAGATAATCAGAGAATGAAAACATTAATGATTCAAGGCACTAC
>JAZJZG010000168.1:0-4402 GCA_040389995.1 Pseudomonadota bacterium
CTATGCGCAAATAATTATGCCGCAACAGGTAAGCGCATCAAGTTAGTCAAAAGACCGGCTAATCGATTACGCATTTCACGTCTATCTATAATCAAATCAATAGCGCCATGCTCTAACAAGAACTCTGCTCGCTGAAAGCCGTGTGGCAAGGTTTCACGCACAGTTTGCTCAATCACACGCGGCCCAGCAAAGCCAATCAAAGCTTGTGGCTCAGCAATAATCAAATCACCCAACATTGCAAAGCTAGCCGATACACCACCCATCGTAGGATCAGTCAACACAGAGATGTAAGGTAAACCGGCATTACTCAATTGTGTAAGCGCAGCACTGGTTTTTGCCATTTGCATCAATGACAGCAAACCTTCTTGCATACGCGCACCGCCACTGGCAGCAACACACACAAAGGCCATTTTGTTGTCTATTGCCGTTTGTACACCGCGCACGAAGCGCTCACCAACCACAGACCCCATAGAACCGCCCATGTACTTAAACTCAAATGCCGCCACAACCGCTGGCACGCCTTTGATACTGCCCTGTAATACAATCAAGGCATCTTTTTCACCTACAGCCTTTTGTGACTCTCTGATACGGTCAGCATAGCTTTTGCTGTCTTTGAACTTTAATGGATCTATCGGCTGTACAGACGCACCTATTTCAAACTGCCCTTCGGCATCCAGCAGCTTAGCCAAGCGCTCACGCGCACCAATGCGGTTATGGTAAGCACATTTTGGGCAAACTGCCGCATTGTCTTCTAAATCTTTACGATATAAAACAGATTGGCAAGATGGACATTTAATCCACAAGCCTTCAGGTACGGTTTTTTTATCTCCGCCTACTACGCGCTTGATTTTTTGCGGTATTTTGTCTAACCAACTCATCCTAATATCCTTTGGGGTATCTTCTTCAACATCTTTTTTGACATCCTTATCGGCGTTCATTTTTATAATAATTACGCAGCATCGACCGCAGCTTTTAATTCAGTCATCAAACTGGCAACATTGCGCAATAAATCATCTTCATTTGAAGCTTCAATTATTTGCACCAAGCGGCTACCAACAACCACTGCATCGGCAATTGCCGCCGTAGCTTTAGCAGTTGCTGCATCACGAATACCGAAACCTACGCCTACTGGCAAGTCTGTTTGCGTGCGTATAGATTTAACACGTTGCGAAACCTCAACTATATCTAAGTTAGCCGCACCGGTGACGCCTTTGAGCGACACGTAGTAAACAAAGCCGCTGGCTTGACTGACTATCAATTCAACACGCTTTGGCTCAGTGGTAGGTGATAACAAGAATATCGGGGCTATGTCACGTGCACGCAGCTCTTGCACGAATTCAACACATTCTTCTGGTGGATAATCTACAGTAATCACTCCATCCACATCCGCCGCTTTGGCGCGGTCTGCAAACACCGTAGCACCCATCGCTTCAATAGGATTAGCATATCCCATCAATATAATCGGTGTAGTCTGATTGGTCTGTCTAAATTCCTTGACCATCGCAAGCACTGTAGTTAAACCCACCTTATGTACCAGTGCGCGCTCACTGGCCCGCTGAATGACAGGGCCATCAGCCATAGGATCAGAGAATGGTACGCCTAGCTCTATCATATCCGCACCACTTTTAACCAAGGTGTGCATCAAACTAACCGTATGTTTGGGGTGTGGATCGCCGGCAGTGATGTAAGGAATTAAAGCGGTTTTATTGTTTTGTTTAAGTGTTGCAAATACTGATTGTATACGTGACATTTTTAATCGTTTTTATAAAGTAATGTTAGCGAGTTTTGCTACCGTATTGATGTCTTTATCCCCACGGCCAGATAAATTAACCAGAATGATTTCATCTTTACTCATCGTCTTTGCCATTTTTTCTGCATGGGCCAAAGCATGGCTGGACTCTAATGCAGGAATAATGCCCTCAGTGCGGCACAAGCTATGGAAAGCTGCCATCGCCTCATCATCAGTAATCGCCACGTATTCAGCACGCTTGATGTCTTTTAGCCAAGCATGTTCAGGCCCGACACCTGGATAATCTAGACCAGCTGAGATTGAATGTGTTTCAATAATATTGCCATCAGCATCCTGCATCAAATAGGTACGATTACCATGCAACACACCTACTGGACTATTCGCTGTCAGTGGAGCCGCATGTTTGCCGGTATCCATGCCGAGCCCGGCCGCCTCAACGCCTATCAGGCGCACGTTCGGCACATCGATATAAGGGTAAAAAATACCCATGGCATTTGAACCGCCACCTACACACGCCACCACAGCATCAGGTTGACGACCGACCAGCTCCTGCATTTGTTGTTTAGCTTCTACGCCAATCACGGCCTGAAAATCACGCACCATCATAGGATATGGATGTGGGCCAGCGACAGTACCAATGATATAAAACGTATTATGTACATTGGTCACCCAATCACGCATCGCTTCATTAAGCGCGTCTTTAAGCGTTTTTGAGCCACTTTCTACAGGCACGACAGTTGCACCTAGCAGCTTCATTCTGAACACATTAGGCGCTTGACGCTTTACGTCCTCAGACCCCATGTACACCACACACTCAAGACCTAACCGCGCAGCAATAGTGGCCGTTGCGACACCATGCTGACCAGCACCAGTTTCTGCAATAACACGTGGCTTGCCCATACGTTTAGCCAGTAAAGCTTGGCCAACCGTGTTATTCACTTTATGTGCGCCAGTGTGATTCAGGTCTTCCCGCTTCAAATAAATCTGTGCACCACCCACTTTATCTGACCAGCGTTTTGCGTGGTAGATAGGACTAGGACGACCAACAAAATACTTCAAATCAGAAGCAAGCTCAGCTAAAAAAACCGGGTCATGGCGGTATTTTTCATACATTAGTCGTAATTCATCTAGTGCCTCGACCAATGTCTCAGCAACAAAAGTACCACCAAACTGACCAAAATGCCCACGTGAATCTGGCATATCATAAAGCTGCATCGTTAAATCTCCACTCAATACTTATTCAAATTGCAACAGCGATCATTCGCTCACGCTATACACTTGCTGCATAAACGCAGCAATCTTGTCTGCGTCTTTAATCCCTTTTGAAATTTCAACACCGCCACTCACATCTACCGCATAAGGCCGTACCTGCAAAATGGCTTTTGCGACATTATCGGCATTTAACCCGCCAGCCAGTATCACCGGCTTCGCCAGTTGCTTGGGGATTAAATTCCAATCAAATACACGGCCTGTACCGCCAGCTACGCCTTCAGTATAGGTATCAAGTAACAATCCCCTGGCTGCGGAAAATTCTTGTGCGTATTGTACCAAATTTGTGTCCGACTTTACTCGAACCGCTTTGATAAATGGTCGCTCGAATTGTGCACATTGTTCTGGCGTTTCATCACCATGAAATTGCAATAAATCTAATTTGACCTGTCTAATAGCTTCATCGACAAAACCCTGCTGTGCGTTGACGAACAAACCCACCACACTCACAAATGCAGGAATATTACTGGCAATCTCGATTGCCTGGCTGATGCTTACATTACGCGGACTCCGGTCATAAAAGACCAGTCCAATCGCATCCGCGCCGCGCTCGACTGCACTTAATGCATCTTCCATACGTGTAATACCGCAAATTTTAACTCTAGTTCTCAAAAATAACCTTTAAAGAATGTCTGCTTCACCGGACGCTATTGTACCGCTTAAATGAGCACTTGCATGCTGTGCTGAATACCATACTGATGCTTGCTATCTTGGTTGATAGGTAAACCCCACTTTGCATCGTAACCAACGCCGGTTAAATATAGACCACATGGCGAGAAAGTCGGTGGCGACAAGGTGCGGTCACGCTTCTGCAGCAATTCTTTAATGTAGCCGGGTGGATGAGCACCTTTACCTACATAAATTAGCGCACCTATCATGTTGCGTACCTGATGCTGTAAAAATGCATTCGCAGAAAAATCAAAGATGAAATATTGCCCAGCAGCCCTCACCTCAGCTATTTTCATGTGCTTAATCGCGGACTTTGCTTGACATTCAGAAGCCCTGAATGCACTAAAGTCATGCTCACCGAGCAAATAACTTGCAGCTTCAGACATTGCGGCAATATTAAGCGGCAAATGAAACCAACCTGCTTTAGTTGCCATCAAAGCAGATGCTACCGGGGCATTAAACAATAAATATTGATAACTACGGCTGAAAGCGGAGAAGCGCGCATGAAAATCATCATGCACTTCACACGCCCATTCTACACGTATGGTTTTGGGCAAATACGCGTTTACACCACGTACCCAGGCGGACAAAGGTCTAGCTCTATCGGTATCAAAATGCACTACTTGGCATAATGCATGCACACCCGTGTCGGTACGGCCAGCAGCATGCACCCTGATGGCAGGCCATGTGCTCCCCCGCGCCGTCCGAGCAATC
>JAZJZG010000168.1:4412-6787 GCA_040389995.1 Pseudomonadota bacterium
TTGCACTGTACATACCGCGGGTTGACTTTGCCAGCCACAATACTCAGTCCCCTCATAAGACACGCCTAACGCTACTCTCATGACAGCAGCCTGTAAGCCAGCAATCCTGATGCACTGGCAATAAAAACCGCCAGCAGTAATTTATCTATCATTGTAAAAAGCGGCAACATCAGCACGATCTCTTTTTCTGTATGTGCCACTTCTGGAATTGCATAAAGCTCATCAAGCTGATGAAATTTAAATTTATAGTTATTTTTAACAAGCAGGTCTTCAACATAATCCAAGGTTAGCAACAATCTAGCGGTAAATCTTTCTGTATTGAAACCCAGCAGTTTAAGCGGTGACAATAATACATATAGTCCCGCCATTAAATTTTCTATACTGCTCGTTGCAAACAGGATATTTAGGGCAGCCAGTGCGATCAACAACTTGGCAATTTGCAAAAAACCTAAACTGCAACCTTCATAAGTTGGCGCAAACCCAGCTGGAAACTGCGGTATATATTCACCGGGGGTAGTAAAGGCATAAATAAGCAATATTGAAATAAACAGCCACTTAGTGCGCCGAGTCATGCGTGAGAATTTTTTAAAATTCAGTTTCGCCGCACATGCCACTAACAAAATACAAAATAACCATAGTATCGAGTTACTCAAAAAGCTCAGGAGCAACAACGTTAAAAGAAAATATAATATCTTTACCACTGGATGCATAAGTCAATTCACATTCAACAAAAAAGCCGAGCTATAAGCTCGGCTTTTAAGAATAAAAAAACTATGCCAAGCTAGCAAGCATTTGCTGTGCACGCAACTGCTGCTTCGCTCCGCCCTCTTTCATCACTTCGTCCAGCAACTCCCTAGCACCTTCTTTATCGTCCATATCAATATAAGCCGCGACTAAATCCAGCTTGATATCAATATCTGGTGACTCGATTCCAGCGACATTTGCTTGAGTCGCTGGCGCTTCTGCAACTGCATCGGCTAAATCTAAACTGATAGTCGATAGATCGAAAGTATTGACTTCAAACTCATTAGAGTGTGCTTTTAGCGGAGAACTGCCTAGTAGATGATGCTCACCTTCAACTGAGTCCAATGCGGGTAAGTCAAAAGATATCTCAGGAGATTTCTCTGGAGTTTGTGCGTCAGTATGCGGCTCGGACGGCAGATCAAAATCGAACACTATATCGTTTGCCATACCTGTATCATGTATGTCCGTATCATGTACAAGATGAGGTGCCACAACAGCTTGTGCCAAACCATCAGGCAATGTATCCAGTTTTGGTTCAGTAAAGGCACTGAAATCCATATCGAAATCCAGCATATTACTGTCTGCAGTCTTATCGACCTCAGGTGAATTCAACGATGATAAATCAAGCACTGGTGCAATAAAATGATTATCAGTAGTCACGCTATCGGCCACGGTTTTATCTAATGCCAAATGACTATCTGCCAACTCGGCATCCATATTAAACTCGCCCAAATCAAAATCTATCGAGCTGTCTTTTTCTGAGCTAAAGTCAATCGTATTATTGTCAGCCGCCAGACTGTTCAAGGGTGCAGAATCGTCTAAATGAGCATCCTTAATTGAACCTAAGTCAAACAACGCCTCATGCTCATCTTTTTTAACATCTGAAAAATCCTGCGTCAGGACTGAGTTAGCATCATGATCTAGTGAAAAATCTAAATCATTGATAGGAGCTTTAGCAGCATCAGAAATACCTAAGTCCTGCATAGCTAAAGATGACGCCACGCCTGCTTGAGTCACATCATATAATGGATTTTCAGGTTCCATATTATGACCAATCTCAGCAACTTTAGCCCATACAGGATCATTGGCGCCTAAGGTAGTATAAAGTTCACCGGCAATTGCTTCAAATGCTGAAGTATCCTTGCGCGCCGCATACATTTCTAACAATTTCAAATGTAACTCGTAACGTTTAGGCTCTTTTGAAATAGCATCTTTCAAAATCTCTTCAGCTTGCGCATCACGCCCATAGGCCATGTAAACTTCGGCCTCAGCAATTGGGTCTACATCGTTAGTATCGATCATGTTGCCATCAGCACTTTGTGCAAAATCCGTTAAGAATGAACTATCGGAATTACTTGCATTACCCGTAGTATTGCCAAAAACGGTATTGGCTCGCAGGCCGCCGGAAGTGAGTATGCCGCGCTCAAAGCTATCTAAGTCTTTTCTACGTTTATTACGTAAGAACATCCAACCACCGCCGAGCAATGCAACTGCACCGACGCCACCCAAAATAGTCGAATCAACCGAATTCATTAACTCCTGCCAGAAACTTGGCTCTGGTACAGGCGGTGGTGGTGCTGGTTTTTTCACAGCCACGGGTGTATTAACAACCGGTGGAGCCACTGGCGCTG
>JAZJZG010000169.1:0-8368 GCA_040389995.1 Pseudomonadota bacterium
CACGGCGATTTGGTTAGGGCTGGTGAACTGGCCGACACCTTCAACTGTAGTCACTTGGCGTTGTTTAGCCATTTGCGCTAAGCCGCCGGTGAGTTTTGCCACCACATCATTGGCTTTCCAATTGCGCAGCTCTTCAAGGTTAATGTTTGGCGCGCCAAAGCTCACGCCATGATGAGCGGTTTCTTCAGCTTCTGTGATGACTTTAGCAGTATGCAATAAGGCTTTAGAAGGAATACAGCCCACATTGAGACAAACACCGCCCAAAGTGGAATAACGTTCGATTAACACGACTTTTTTGCCCAAATCCGCTGCACGGAAAGCGGCAGTATAACCACCTGGGCCAGAACCGAGCACCACGACTTCTGCATGCACATCTGCTGAACCTACTGCAACTGATGCAGCGATAGGCGTAGCCACTGACTGACTTTGCGCAGGTGCTGACGTGATGGCAGGCGCCTCTTTTTTGGCTGCTGACTCTGTGGTTATGGCAACTTCTACCAGCAAAAGCAGCGAGCCTTTAGCGACCTTGTCACCAACTTTAACTTTTACTTCTTGCACCGTGCCGGCTTGTGAGGATGGAATATCCATTGACGCTTTATCGGATTCCACAGTAATCAAAGAGTCCTCCTTGGCAATCACATCACCAACTTTTACTAGCACCTCAATCACATCAACACTATCAAAGTTACCGATATCTGGTACTAAAATCTCCACTACATTGCTCATACTAACCCTTTGCTGAAACTTCAATAATTTTCATGATTTTAGCATCAAACCTAACGTTTCTATCTCTAAAACCAGCTCCAAAAACCTGAACATGGTTTTTGAACCTTTCATTAGTAGATGCCTTTTTGCACCAAACTGATGCAGCCTTTAGGTGCCAGACCTTTTTTAAAAACAAGTTTTAAGCACCAGACTTTTACTTTGTCGACATTACATTCCAATCCTAATATTGTAAAAATGTAACTTTTAATACGGTAAAGGCGCAATTTCCCAGCCATTGCTGAAAAATTGCGCCTTTATAGATCAATCAACTAAAGGTTAAAGCAATAACCTTCTTACATCGCTCAACATCATACGCATATGGCTAGTAAAGCGCGCGCCATCGGCACCGTCAATCACGCGGTGGTCGTATGAGAGTGACATTGGCAGCAGCAAACGCGGTTCAAAGCTCTTGGTTTTCGCGTCATAGACGGGCTGCATGCTAGAGCGCGAAACACCTAGAATCGCCACTTCTGGACAGTTGATAATCGGCGTAAACATCGTACCGCCTATACCACCCAAACTGGATATCGTAAAACAACCTCCTTGCATTTCTTCTACTTTGAGTTTACGTTCACGTGCTTTAGCTGAGAGTTCGCCAAGGTCACGGGCAATATCCAGCACATCTTTTTGATGCACATCGCGCACTACAGGCACGACCAAGCCGTCTGGCGTATCGCAGGCAAAACCGATATTGAAGTAATTCTTTAGAATCAAGCTATCGCCATCTGGCGCCAGTGACGCATTGAAATTTGGATACGCTTTAAGCGCATTAACTGATGCTTTGATCAAGAAGGCTAACATCGTCAATTTAACGCCACGCTTTTCTGCATCAGCTTGCATAGATTTACGGAATTCTTCCAAATCCGTAATATCCGCTTCATCAAATTGCGTGACGTGCGGTGCGGTGACCCAATTGCGATGCAAGTTTGCACCCGACAATTTTTTGATGCGCGATAACGGTTTAGCTACCACGTCACCAAACTTGCTGAAATCAATCACCGGCATAGGCAGGGTTGCCAAACTGCTCACACCGGCACCCATGTTTTCAGTGCGTGGCTTGGCTAGCTCACCCTTTACATAAGCTTGTACGTCTTGTTGCAGAATGCGATTTTTAGCCGCTGAACCTTGCACAAAGGCCAAGTTAACACCTAGTTCACGGGCAAATTTACGTACCGATGGGCTGGCGTGAGAAAGCTTACCGTTTGCTATGACAGCACTTGCGGCAACCGGCACCGGTTGATGTGCAGGTGCAATGGTTTTAGGTGGCTCAGGAGCTGGTCTAGTAGGTTCTGGGATAGCGACAGCAACTGGTTCTGCTATTACTGGCGGCACTGGTGCAGGCGTAACTTCCGCTGGTTTAATTTCAGCTGGTTTTGCGGCTGCATCACTCACATCCATTGTTAAAATCAAGCCACCTTGGGCTGCTTTATCGCCCACCTTGATTTTAATTTCTTTCACTATGCCACTAAATGGCGCAGGGATATCCATAGAAGCTTTATCGGACTCTACGGTAATCAATGAGTCCTCTTTGGTGACTTCATCACCTGCTTTTACTAAAACTTCAATCACATCCACACTATCAAAATTACCGATATCAGGGACGAATACGTCTTGAATTGCCATCTTAATCGTCTCCTTAAACTGTGGTTGGGTTAGGCTTGTTAGCGTCTAACTTGTATTGTTTGATAGCTTCAGCCACTTTGCTGGCCGGCAACTTGCCTTCATCTGCAAGTGCTTTAAGTGCGGCTACAACAACATAATATCTATCAACCTCAAAGAAGCTGCGTAGCGCTTCGCGGCTATCTGAACGACCATAACCATCCGTGCCCAAGGCAACAAATTTACCAGGAACAAAACCGGCAATTTGCTCGGCAAATGCTTTCATGTAATCAGTCGAAGCAATCGTTGGTCCTTGTGCGCCTTTCATACATTCAGCCACATAGCTTAATCTTTGCGGTTTTTCAGGGTTGAGCATATTCCAGCGCTCGGCATCCAAACCGTCACGACGTAATTCGTTAAAGCTGGTCACGCTCCAAACATCAGCAGAAACACTCCAATCTTTTTCTAACAACTCAGCCGCAGCAATCACTTCACGCAAGATGACACCGCTACCCATCAACTGCACCTTCTCGCCTTTGACCTTAGATTTACTGAAGTTATACAGGCCTTTAAGGATACCAGCTTCCGTACCTTTTGGCATTTCAGGATGTGTGTAATTTTCATTCATCAGGGTGATGTAGTAATACACATCCTCTTGATTTTGCACCATGCGGCGCAAGCCTTCTTGAATAATGACCGCCAGTTCATAAGCAAAAGTCGGATCATAAGAAATACAGTTCGGAATAGTCGCAGACATCAAATGACTATGGCCATCTTCATGCTGTAAACCTTCACCGTTCAATGTGGTACGCCCTGCCGTTGCACCAAGCAAGAAGCCACGCGCACGGCTGTCACCTGCAGCCCATGCTAAGTCACCTATGCGCTGGAAACCAAACATAGAATAGAAGATATAGAACGGAATCATCTGCACGCCGGTAACGCTGTAAGAAGTCGCAGCAGCCATCCAGCTAGAGAATGAACCCGCTTCATTAATACCTTCTTCTAAAATCTGGCCGTCTTTTTGCTCTTTGTAATACATCACTTGGTCAGAATCCATAGGCTCATATAACTGGCCTACAGATGAATAGATACCAAGCTGACGGAACATACCTTCCATACCAAAAGTACGTGCTTCATCCGGCACAATAGGCACCACATATTTGCCGATTTGTTTATCACGCACCAAAGTCGAAAGAATACGCACAAACGCCATCGTGGTAGAGATTTCACGTTCACCCGTTGAAACCAGCATATTTTCAAACGCTGATAATGGCGGGATGGTGAGTTCATTACCTTTACGACGACGCGCAGGCACTGAGCCGCCCATTGCCGCACGGCGCTCGGCCATGTAGGTCATTTCAGGCGAATCTGCCGCTGGTTTGTAGAACGACAAGCTTTCTACTTGCGCATCGGTCAATGGCAAATCAAAGCGATCTCTAAATAATTTAAGTGAGGTAAGGTCCATACTTTTTTGCTGATGTGTGGTGTTTTGACCTTCGCCCGCTTCGCCCATGCCATAACCTTTAACGGTTTTGGCTAAGATTACGGTTGGCTGACCTTTATGATTTACCGCTGCATGATAAGCCGCATAAACTTTATGTGGGTCATGTCCGCCACGGTTCAGGCGCCAAATATCTTGGTCGCTCATAGCTGCAACCATCTCTTTTAGCTCTGGATATTTACCAAAGAAATGCTCACGGGTATACGCACCACCTTTAGCTTTAAAGTTTTGGTACTCACCATCCACGCATTCTTCCATACGTTTTTTGAGTAGGCCGTCTTTATCCATAGCCAACAGTGGATCCCAATAAGAACCCCAGAGCACTTTCAATACATTCCAGCCAGAACCACGGAAATCAGACTCCAGCTCCTGAATGATTTTACCGTTACCACGTACTGGGCCATCTAAACGTTGCAAGTTACAGTTGATGACAAAAATCAGGTTGTCCAACTTTTCACGACTCGCCAATGAAATCGCGCCCAATGATTCGGGTTCGTCCATCTCACCATCGCCGCAGAATACCCAGACTTTACGGTCGCTGGTATCCGCAATACCGCGGTCATGCAGATATTTAAGAAAGCGAGCCTGATAGATACCGGTGATTGGCCCTAAGCCCATCGATACCGTTGGGAATTGCCAGAAGTCCGGCATCAACCATGGATGCGGATAGCTAGATAAACCATTACCACCAGTTTCCTGACGGAAATTATCTAGTTGCTCTTCAGTGATACGGCCTTCTAAAAACGCACGGGCATACACGCCAGGGGAGGAATGGCCTTGAAAATATACGCAATCGCCGCCAAAATTCTCATTCGCGGCACGGAAAAAATAGTTGAACGCAGTATCGTATAAGGTAGCAGCAGATTGAAAGCTGGCAATATGGCCGCCTACACCTGGTGATTTCTCATTAGCGCGCAATACAGTCATGATCGCGTTCCAACGCACTAAGGCGCGAATACGGCGCTCCATCTCAGGATTGCCCGGCAGACGTTGCTGTAAATGCGTAGGAATGGTATTTACATAAGCAGTAGTCGCGTTGTAAGGTAGATTACTACCTGAGCGGCGTGCTTTATCAATCATTGCTTCGAGTAAAAAGTGCGCACGTTCTGTGCCTTCATTTTCAATGACTGCAGTGAGTGCATCTAACCATTCTTGAGTTTCTTGACTATCAATATCTGGGCTTACCATATTTGAAGTTAATGACATGCGGGTGGGGCTCCGTGTAGCTATTTTGACAAAATTAATTATGTGCTATGCGTATAATAAGTCACTTCAAGTAACTTAATTGAATATAGCGTGTCTCTGATAACATGTTTGAAATACAGTGCACTTAAGTGCGCTGCATATTAAATTTAGTAAAACCGATTTCATAAAACCACAGTGTGGCTTTTTTAGGGGTTTTGGTCAAGTTTAGTAGTAATTTTTATGGGTTTTAGTGATGTATCTTATACATAATCAATGAATTTTATATAAGACTTAAAGGATAAAAAATGGCAGTAAAGTTAGTACAAAATGCAGAGATTTCCATTGAAAAGTTGTTAACTTCTGCAAAACATATACTTTTTGTACTAACTGAAAATGAACAGGAAAAGCACATTTTCAGCGAAGTACTGCAAACCAAGCTAAACCGCACTCATGGCGAATATAAAGACCTGAACAAGACACCTCTGGCAGTCGATTTACCTGATGGCGGCGTGGTGAGTTTTGTCGCTTTAAGTGATAAATTAAATGCGTTTCAACGTCACACTCTGTTACGTAAAGCGGTAATGCTACTATTAGATGAGCAACCCGATAGCCTGGCAATTTGCGTGCTTGGTAATCAAGCTACGTGTGAAACGCATGCTTGCGCCGCCTACTATGTAGCTACAGTGAACGCTGCTGAATTGCCAAGCCGTAAAACAGACAATAAATTTAAGCCATTGAATAATATCAGCATTCATGGCTATGCTGCTAACCACGACTATGACGATGTAAACGCTCGTGTAGCAGGCAATGCACTTTGTCGCCAACTGACTATTACTCCGCCAAACGACCTAACGCCTGCTATCTATCGCAAAAAAGTAGCTGATCTGGCCAAGGAGCATGGCTGGAAACATCGTGAGTTCGATATGGCGACACTTAAAACAATGGGTGCAGGCGCATTTTACGCGGTGGGCCAAGGCAGCGAGCCGCAAGATGCAGCGATTGTACACCTGAGCTATGAACCCAAAGAGGCTAGTAAACATATCGCGTTAGTCGGTAAAGGCATTTGTTTTGATACAGGCGGGCATAACCTTAAACCGGCCAAATATATGCAAGGCATGCATGAAGATATGAACGGTTCAGCAGTAGCGTTGGGTATTTTACTGGCGGCAACACAGCAGAAATTACCATTCAAGCTAGATTGCTGGCTCGCTATTGCGCAAAACCATATTGGGCCTAAGGCTTATAAACAAAATGACGTCGTCACTGCCTTGAATGGCACAACCATAGAAATAGTGCATACCGATGCTGAAGGCCGCATGGTGCTAGCCGATACCCTGACACTTGCCAGCCGTGAAAAACCGGATGTCATCTTGGACTTTGCCACCCTGACGGGCAGCATGCTGGCAGCATTGGGCGACCGCATGAGCGGCATAATTAGTAACCGTACGGCGCTTGCTGATCAAGCAGTAATAGCTGGAGCTGCTGCGGGCGAACGTATCGTGGCGTTCCCTTACGATGATGACTACGAAAGCGACCTGGATAGCGACATCGCCGATATTAAACAATGCACTTTAGACGGCGATGCAGACCACATTCATGCGGCACGTTTTTTAGGTAAGTTTATTGAAAATGATGTTGCATGGATACATACCGATTTATCTGCAGCCAATCGTGAAGATGGTTTGGGTGCAGTGCAAAGTGACGCCAGTGGTTTTGGTGTAGGGTTCGGTTTAGAAATGCTAAAAACCTTGCTATAAAACACAGCAATATATAAATCTAATAAGCGACTATAGTAGCTAAAAGTTTACCGGAGTGAGCAATGCAAACCACGATTAGTACCTTAGCCTGGCTAAAGCAATTCCCAGAATTAAGTGGCTTAGAACAGCAGGCGATAGCGTTGTTGAGTCAGAGTTGCCGCATTGTAGAAGCACCTGTTGGCACGATAGGATACCGTGAAGGCACGCCCTGCGGCGCCTATGTCATGCGTCTTGCAGGCAGATCTCGCGTTTACAAAATGTCGACTAGTGGTCGTGAGATTTTGCTATATAGAGTTGCCGCCGGTGAAACCTGTGTCATTACAACGACCTGTCTTTTAGGTAATAGTGATTATCCTGCCTCCACAATTGTCGAAGAAGCTATTCGTGACGTATTAATTCCAGCCGCAGCTTTCAATCAATTGATGATAGATTCCAGTGTCTTTCGTAAATTCGTCATGGCCAACTACGGCGCACTTATTAGTGACCTGATTGTGTTGCTGGATGAAGTGGCTTTTCATAGCTTGGATGCACGCCTAGCGAAAGTGTTATTAGATGTAAACTCCAGCCAAATCACACGTACACATCAGCAAATCGCCTTTGAACTGGGCACTGCGCGTGAAGTGGTAAGTCGTCAGTTAAAACGTTTAGAATTGAAGGGCTCAGTATCGCTGGGCAGAGGCCAGATTGAAATTATCAATCGAAAAGCACTAGAAGAATTAGCCAGCACTTGAATGAACGACTACCGAGTGAATTATCTTTCACGATATATAGTGAATATGTTTAACCAGAAATCTACGCTGGCAGGTCACAAAATAGCTGAAGCCGGCCAAACTGCATACAAGCTTATAACACGATGAACCTCTACACAAAGTTTATGAAATATAAGAAAATATTTGATTTACTATCTTTTAAAATTTCGGGATTTAATCTATGAAATGGCTTTTATTATCAATTTATGTTGGCTCAGTCACTTATGTACATTTCCGAGGCAAGGTAAGGCTGGTGTATTGGCGCCAACTCATCAATCATTCTGGCCTGATGGCACCTATCAATGTATTTATGTATGCCTTCTCTAAAGTGCCTACGACGCCTTACTTACCAGCAAACTTATTTCCTGATTTAGCACCACTATCTGAAAACTGGCAGACGATTCGTGACGAAGCAATCACTCTTAGAGACCATCAGCATATTCAAGCGGCGCAGCAGAACAATGATGCTGGCTTCAATTCGTTTTTCAAGTCAGGCTGGAAACGCTTTTACCTTAAGTGGTATGACGCCAGCCACCCATCAGCCTCGACCTTATGCCCGAAAACCGTGGCATTGTTGCAAAATATTCCATCAGTTAAGGCCGCAATGTTTGCTGAATTGCCACCTGGCGCCACTTTAAACCCACATCGTGACCCTTACGCAGGTTCAATCCGCTATCACCTCGGTCTAACAACACCTAACGATGACGGTTGTTACATTGACGTGGATGGCGAACGCTATAGCTGGCGGGATGGAAAGTCTGTGCTATTTGACGAAACCTATATTCATGAAGCGCATAACACTACAGATATAG
>JAZJZG010000170.1:0-1831 GCA_040389995.1 Pseudomonadota bacterium
GCTGTCAAATGGCGCCAGTTTAATCACTGGCGGTGAAGAATGTCGGGAGTTGCTCAGTGAAGGCGAGTTGTCAGCGTTGCGTATGCTGACGCAGGTGCAGCATAAACTGCAGCAGTTGCGTGAGTTCGATGAGTCATTAAGCGATGCTGCCGAAACCTTAGATTCTGCCTTGATTCAATTGGAAGAAACAGATAGATTTCTGAACCGATATTTACAGCGTGCAGAACTAGACCCAGCACGGCTTGCCGAGTTGGATTCTAGGATTCAAAGCATTCATAATATCTCTCGTAAATATCGGGTGCAGCCAGATGAGCTTGGCGACTTGTTAAGCAAGTCACAGTCACGTATGGTGGAATTGGCGTTGTTCGTTAATGATGGCGAGCTTGCCAAGCAAGAGGCCGCGGCTTTAGCGGCCTATATGCAACTTGCTCAGCAGTTGAGCCATGGCCGTAAAATTGCTGCAGCTAAATTAAGCATGCAAATTAGTGCTGAAATGCAGAGATTATCGCTAGCCGGCGGCAAGTTTGAAGTGGCGCTGACAGAGCAGGTGCCTAGTGTTGGCGGCCTGGAGCAAGTGGAATTTTTAGTGGCAGGACATGCTGGTGTCGCAGCGCGACCTCTCAATAAGGTCGCTTCAGGTGGTGAGCTATCACGCATCAGTTTGGCGATTCGTGTTGTCACTGCAGAAAAAGAAAGTATTCCTACCATGATATTTGACGAGGTGGACGTCGGTATTGGCGGTGGCGTGGCTGAGGTGGTAGGGCAGTTGTTGAAACAATTGGGTGAGGCTGCCACGAACCAAGCACCGAATAGTCAGAAAGTTAATCAGCGGCAAGTGCTGGTTATTACCCATTTGCCGCAAGTTGCGGCTTTGGGCAGGCATCATTTGCGTGTAAGTAAGTCTTCAGTGAACGCACAAACCTTGAGTACGATCGCGAAACTAGATGAGGCTAAGCGGGTAGAAGAAATCGCCCGCATGCTAGGTGGAATAGAAATCACCGCAACGACGCGACAACATGCAAAAGAAATGCTGGCGCGTTAGATTAAAACTATATGACGCAAGTGGTTAGCGTTTAGATCTTGTTGGAACAAGGCTGCTTGTTGCAAATGCCGTAAATGGTTAATGAGTGATCCTGCATTTTAAAGCCTAATGATTCTGCAGCCTTTTGTTGTCTTTTTTCAATCTCTTCATCGTAAAACTCTTCCACGCGACCACACTTAATGCACACGATGTGATCATGATGGTTGCCGCCGTTGAGCTCAAACACGGCTTTACCACTTTCGAAGTGATGGCGAATCAGCAGGCCGGCCTGTTCAAACTGCGTTAATACGCGATAAACCGTCGCTAAGCCTACATCTTCACCGGAGTTGATCATAACCTTGTAAATATCTTCCGCAGATAAATGGCGCTCTTTACTATTTTCAAACAGGCTCAGTACCTTTAACCTAGGTAAAGTCGCTTTAAGCCCTGCGTTTTTTAAATCTTTCTGATCATGCATAATGATGTACTCTTAATAGTTGTTTGCCACAAAACCAATGACAGTGTTTTTGGTTGGCTGTCTACGTGTTATATTAACGCTAATTCAAATTAAAGTCATGGTATGCGTTATTCCTTTATTCTATTAGCGATTTTATGTACTGCCTGCGGCACAGCTTTGCCCACGGTAAAACCTTATAAGCTGGATGTACAGCAAGGTAATGTGGTGACCTCCAAAATGTTATTGCAATTACGTCCGGGCATGACGAAATCGCAAGTGCGTTTTATTATGGGCACGCCACTTATTCAAGACAGCTTTCACGATAAACGCTGGGATTATGTCTATCAGCTACG
>JAZJZG010000171.1:0-272 GCA_040389995.1 Pseudomonadota bacterium
ATCGATCACCATCTCCCATACGCTTTCCTCAATGATTTCTGGCGTATCGTAATGGGTGGTGAGCGCATGCCAGTCGGCAACAAAAAACAGGCATTCATGCTCATGCTGCAGTTTGATCCAATTTTTAAGTACGCCGTTGTAATGCCCCAGATGCAAATTACCTGTGGGGCGCATGCCGGATAAAACGCGTTCAATTGCCATGTGCTAAAAACCTTAAATTTAATATGTTGCTATTATACAAACAAGCCAATTGAATTTAGCCAGACTCTAGC
>JAZJZG010000171.1:282-1028 GCA_040389995.1 Pseudomonadota bacterium
TTGTAATGCCCTAAATGCAAATTACCCGTTGGGCGCATACCTGATAAAACGCGTTCGATTGCCATGTGCGATAAAACCTTAAAATAAATACTAGAGTTAGAATTAGCCGTTATTATACAAACAAGCTTAGCCAAATAAGCTAATTATTAAGCTATAAACCGCATTGATAAATGGGTTTAGGATTCTGCCCAATATGCCGGAAAACATCAGCGCGATTAAAATGATAAAACCATAACGCTCTAGCTGTGCAAATTTGACGGCATAGGGCGTAGGCAGCAAACTCACGGCAATCCGGCCACCATCCAGCGGCGGTAAAGGCAGTAGATTCAATACCATCAAGACGATGTTGATGGTGATACCGGCTTTACTCATTAAAACCAGAGGATAAGCGATGGACTCTGGCGCGTTGATGGCAAACTTAATAACGAATACCCAAAAAATGGCCATTAAAAAGTTGGAGGCTGGCCCAGCCGCTGCCACCCATAACATATCTTTTTTCGGATTACGTAACTTACTGAAATCTACCGGTACAGGTTTTGCCCAGCCGAATAAGATGCCACCAAGCGCGATAGTCAATGCTGGTAGTAAAATCGTCCCGAATAGGTCGATATGCCGAATCGGATTCAGGCTGATACGCCCTGCTTTATAAGCAGTCATATCACCAAAGTATTTTGCGGCATAGCCATGTGCGGCTTCATGCACGGTAATGGCAAATATAACGGGCAACGCATAAATAACTATTTTTT
>JAZJZG010000171.1:1038-6285 GCA_040389995.1 Pseudomonadota bacterium
CCATTGCCTGCTCTTTTAATAATACGTAATAAAATGTTAACTTAGCCCAAACGGTGCAAGGTCGCCCTGCCCTGCGCGGATTAATGTTGGCGTATCGCCGGTCAAGTCTATCACCGAACTAGCACCCGCCGCACAATGCCCAGCATCAATCACTAACTCAAGCTGATGTTCTAACCTATCACGAATTTCCCATGCTTCGCTAAATACTTCATCTTCATTAGGCAAGTTAAGTGTCATACTTAGCAATGGTGCATCTATAGCCGCTAATATAGCTTGGACAATATTGTACTGCGGCACACGGATGCCAATCGTGTTGCGTTTGGGATGTTGCAGTTTACGTGGCACTTCACGTGTAGCCTGTAAAATAAATGTATAAGCGCCGGGCGTATTCGCCTTTAACAGCCTAAACTGCGCATTACTGACAACGGCATAATTGCCCAAGTCACTTAAATTACGGCACACCAGGGTAAAAAAATGCTGGTCATCTACGCCGCGAATACGACGAATGCGCATCTGCGCATCGCTATTACCCAACATGCAGCCGAGTGCATAACCTGAATCTGCTGGATAGGCAATCACACCACCAGCCCTTAAAATATCAGCAGTTTGTGCAATAAGTCGTGTTTGTGGATTATCTGGATTGATATTAAAGAATTGCGACATACTTAAATTTTAATTGTTATTAAAACGGCTAGTCTTGGGTTTATCTTAATCTTGAGTTTATCTTGGCTAATCTTCAACAGCATCAAGCTCTGCCCAGCCTTGCCAAACAGGCACGCAGTTATTCGGCAAGGCAGGCAAACGGCCCATTTCCATATAACTCAGGCCTTTACCGTGATAATCCGAACCTTGCGAGGCTTTTAAGCCAAATTGATGTGCGTATTTTGCATACTCGGCATACTGGTCTACCGTGTGACTGCCAGTCACCACCTCAATCGCAGTGCCGCCCAAGGTCCGAAACTCCTCCAGCAATAACAACATATTAGTGCGGCCTAAATCATAACGCCCCGGGTGTGCGATAACGGCCACGCCACCACTACCGATAATCCAGCTTACCGCATCGGCTAAACTGGCCCACTCATGCTCAAAATAGCCTGGCTTACCTTTGACCAGATAATTCTTGAACACAGACTTATTATCTTTTGCATGGCCTTTGTTTACCAAGAACCGCGCAAAGTGGGTACGGCTAATGATGCCATCTTTAGCATATTCATAAGCGCCTCTTAGGCTACCTGTAATGCCTATTTTATCTAATCCCTTCGCCATGCCTTCTGCACGAACATGTCGGCCAGTGCGGATATTTTCCAGTCCTATTTTTAATGGCGGATACTCTGGATTGATTTTCAAACCCACAATATGCAATGTGCGCTTTTTCCAGGTAACCGAAATCTCCACGCCGTTAATCAACTGCAAACCCCAGCGCCTAGCTTCTATTGCAGCAACCTTTAAGCCACCAGTATCGTCATGATCGGTCAACGCTAGCACGTCAACACCGTGCATTGCCGCATGCTCCACCAGTTCCGCAGGCGCCAGCAGCCCGTCTGAAACATTAGAATGTGAATGTAAATCGATCATCAAAGTCATAAGCTCGGCCTAACTCCATGAAACTTAATTAAAAACTTTTAAATTAGAATCTGTGAATCACAAGTTTCCAAATCACAAACTTTATGACTAATTTGCTTATAAAAACGTAAAACCAGCTTGAAAATTACGCCTTGCGGTACAACATCAATCATAGCAAAATAACGCCTTGCGCTAAAGCGTTGTTGATGATTGATTTTTTGAAAGCGACACCATAAGACCATGACAAAGTTCTTGTTTGATTTGTTTCCTGTAATTTTATTTTTTATAGCATTTAAATTCTTTGGCATTTATACCGCCACGGCGGTAGCAATCGTCGCCACTATTGCTCAAATTATTTATAGCAAATTGCGCCATGGCAAGGTTGAAAAGATGTTGCTGATTAGTGGTGGC
The DNA here is from genome assembly GCA_040389995.1 of Pseudomonadota bacterium. GTDB lineage: Bacteria > Pseudomonadota > Gammaproteobacteria > Burkholderiales > Methylophilaceae > Methylotenera. The sequence goes on from JAZJZG010000171.1 coordinate 3,013, forward strand.
ATCATCACAGTATTTGGCGGGGCGACTTTATATTTCAAAGACCCTACTTTTATACAGTGGAAACCTACCGTGTTATATTGGCTATTTGCAGCAAGCTTGATAGGTGCGCAATTTATATTCAAAAAGAATCTTATGCGCAGCTTCATGGAAAAGCAAATTAGCTTGCCTAACAATGTTTGGACCAAGATCAACCTGAGTTGGGCTGGCTTATTCGTGGGGTTAGGATTTTTAAATCTTTATGTAGCATTTAATTATTCACAGGATATTTGGGTAGATTTCAAACTTTTTGGCCTGACCGGCATATTATTTGTATTCGTGATTGTGCAAACCTTAATGCTGAGTAAGTACCTCACGCCTGTGGACGCCACTGTTGTAGACGTAAGCACTGACGATATAAACAAGGAAGCAAAGTAATGTGGTATGCAATCATGGCGGAAGATACGCCAGACAGTTTGGCTAAGCGCATGGCCGCCAGGCCAGAACACCTAGCGCGCATTCAAGCACTGCAAAATGCAGGACGCTTGTTACTTGCAGGACCTTTCCCAGCAATTGATAGCAATGACCCAGGACCTGCCGGCTTTACAGGCAGCTTGATTGTGGCCGAATTTCCAAATTTAGAGGATGCCACAAGCTGGGCCAGCAATGACCCGTTCGTTGATGCAGGTGTCTATCAAAAAGTTACCGTGAAGCCGTTTAGAAAAACCTTGCCTTAATTAAGCCATCAGTGACTCAACCATGAACTTAGCAGAAGAAATCACCAGCCGTTTACAGGTATTACAACCCATCGAGCTTTATATTGAAGATGAAAGCGCCATGCATGCGGGTCACGCAGGCAATACTGGCGGAGGTCACTTTAAACTCAAAATGGCAAGCTCGCATTTTTACGAAAAATCGCAGATAATGCGACATCGCCTAATTTATCAACTACTTGCAGATTTAATTCCCAGCCAAATTCACGCGTTGAGCATACAAGCAATAACGCCTGATGAGCTATCATCAACTAAACTTTAACAGTCCAAGCAATCAACTATTATTAACCTTGAGGATTTTTGCATGAAATTTACCCAAACCTTAATCGCCGTTGCCGTTCTATCGTTAGCGCCAGCTGCCTTTGCAGCGGACTCCGTAGCTACAGTCAACGGCAAAGCAATCAAACAATCTGTTTATGATTACATCGCAAAAGACGCTACTGCACGCGGCCAAAAAGTCGATGCCCCAGTTAAAGAAGCCATTATCAATAAGCTTGTGGATTCTGAACTTGTCTACCAAGAGGCGCAGAAACTTGGTTTAGATAAACAACCAGATTACCTTGCACGTGAAGAACTAGCACGCCGCGAGCTATTAACTTCGGCTTTCTTACAAGATTTTGTCAAGAAAAATCCAATTTCAGATGCTGATACCAAAGCCGCTTACGAACAATACAAAAAAGCCTATGGTGATAAAGAATATAGCGCTCGCCATATTTTAGTAAAAACTGAAGCTGAAGCTAAAGACATTATTGCGCAACTAGGTAAAGGCGGCGATTTTGCTAAGATTGCCAAAGAAAAATCCCTGGATACTGGCTCTAAAGAAAAAGGTGGCGACTTGGGCTGGTTCTCACCAGCGACCATGGTAAAACCATTTAGCGATGCAGTGGCTGGCTTACAAAAAGGTGCAGTTTCACCAACGCCAGTACAAACCCAATTCGGCTGGCATGTCATTAAACTGGTTGATACACGCGCTGCTCAACCACTATCTTACGATAAAGTTAAAGAAGGTTTACAAAAGAACTTACAGCAACGTAATTTAGAAAAAATGATGGCAGATTTACGTAGTAAAGCTAAAATCGACATTGCAAAATAAACGTCTAAACTCACTATAAAAAAATAGTGTAATTTATAAAAAAGGCTCATTGTATGAGCCTTTTTTATGTGTATCACTTTGCTAAAACGCACCTGACTACGGTTTTGTGCGATAATAAGAATTATTATCATTTGTTATATTGTTTACAGATTACTCAAAGTCGAATAGCCAAATGCAATTTTTATCGCAATTACCAATAGGCCAGCGCGCCATCATTTCAGCAGTAGAAGCTGAAGAATCACTGTTTCATCGTTTATCTGCACTAGGTTTTCGTGTCGGCAAACCACTCAGCATTATTCGCCGCGCCAGTTTTAATGGTCCATTGCACGTACGTTTAGGCACTACCGATGTCATTTTGCGCAGCGCAGAAGCTGCACACATTCAAATTAGCGCTCCATCAATTTAAAACACCCTTAAATTAAGCCCTCATGAAACGTATCGCATTATTAGGCATGCCCAATACGGGTAAATCTACTTTGTTCAATCGCATCAGTGGCGCTTCGGCAAGAGTAGGTAACTGGCCTGGCATCACTGTAGATTTAATGAGTGCGAAAATCTTAATCGGCGGCCATATTGCGGAACTGATTGATTTACCTGGTATTTATGACCTGCACGGCTTTTCTGATGATGAGCAGGTGGTGCGCCACTTTTTAGCGAATAACGCGATAGATTTGGTGTTGGTCTTACTTAACAGTTCACAAATTGATCGGCAACTGTCATTAGTATTACAAATTAAAAAACTCAATTTGCCAGCAGTGTTAGTGTTAAACATGGCCGACGAAGCCAAGCAATCTGGCATTACCATAGATACAGATAGCCTAGCCAAAGCATTGCAAATGCCGGTACTGCAGATTAGCGCAAAATACGGCGATGGATTACCCAAGGCACTACAAGCCGCCACACAAATCATCAATCAGAACACCCCTGCTACTGACCCAAAACTAATCAGTGTACAGTTAGAAGAAGACAGCCACATTGAACATGAAATGGAAAGCCTGATTCAACATCATGTGCAAATTCCGGCAACACTGACAGATAATACTACCGATAGAATCGACCGCATACTGCTGCATAAATGGTTTGGCCTGCCGATTTTTTTTGCCGCGATGTTTGTGTTATTCCAATTTATCTTTACTATAGGTAAACCGTTACAAGATGCTCTAGCGTGGCTGCTAGCCTTGTTACGCAGTCACTTATTAGAACCGTTATTCACCAGTAGTCCGGCATGGTTGCATGGTTTGATGCTAGATGGCATCTATAATGGAGTAGCCACTGTTGCGGCTTTTGTGCCGATTATTGTGCTGTTCTTTCTCGTGATGTCTATGGTTGAAGATAGTGGCTACCTATCCCGCGCCGCATTCCTGATGGATGCATTAATGGCAAAAATGGGCTTGGACGGCCGTGGTTTTGTCATGATGCTGATGGGCTTTG
>JAZJZG010000171.1:6295-7169 GCA_040389995.1 Pseudomonadota bacterium
CTATTATTCTGTTCTCGCTCTACGTAATGAGTTTTTTTACTATGTTTATCACAGCGGTATTATTTCAAGGCCGCTATAAAAATGCCGAACCATTTATTTTAGAACTACCGCCATACCGCTTTCCTACTGCTCGCCAAATCGTCCTGCGTGGCTGGCAGGAAGTAAAACATTTCTTAGTCCGCGCCAGCAAGTTTATTATCATCGGAGTGATACTTGTCTGGGCGCTCACCAATTTCCCCGGCAATGTTCCGCCAGCCAGCGCTGGCACATTGGCAGGCCAGATTGGCTCGCTATTCGCACCTTTCCTAGATCCGCTGGGCATTAATAACCAGCTGGCGATTGCATTGATATTTGGCTTCGTAGCAAAAGAAATCGTCGTCGGCGCACTCGCTGTGATTTATGGCTTACAGGGCGATGCACTCATGGCACAAATGGCCACGCAAATCGATTGGGTACAGGCAATGAGTTTCATGCTATTCACACTGATCTACACACCTTGCCTGTCAACTATTGCTACACTCAGAAGCGAATCGAAAAGTAACGCGTTTATGTGGCTAGCAATTGTCTGGTCATTGGCCTTAGCCTGGGTGACAAGCTTTATCTTTTACCAATCGGCACGCTGGCTGGGCTATTAGTCTTTATAATTTAAAAGCTTAAGCACTGAATTTACCTGCGCGACTCGGCTGAAAAACAAAAAACCGTAAACAGCATAATCTGTTTACGGTTATATAAAGCGGCACGGTAGTTATGTTAACTAGGCAGCGTAGTTTTAATATAGCAAGCTAAACTGCGGATTCACCTGTTTCACCAGTGCGGATACGGATTACTTGTTCTACAGAACTCACGAAAATCTTGCCATCGCCAATCTTACCGG
>JAZJZG010000172.1:0-3574 GCA_040389995.1 Pseudomonadota bacterium
AATAAATAACGTGGCTAAATCATATTCTAGCCCTGACAATTGATTGTCGCCATTGACGTAATAAGTCGTTGGGCCGTTGTGGGTAACAAAAGTAATTTCGTGTTTGTCCGCAACGGTTTGTTTTTGCTTATTTTGATTATCTGATGGTGTGCACGCCGCAAACAGCAACGTTATCAGTAACGATAAGAGTAAACGCATAATACTTGTTAGTCTTTGAGTCAGGCGCAGGCCTAGGCCTGACTAAGCCCAGCGCTCAGTGACTGTGCCGTTGGCAGCAATTAAAACCACATCGGTGAGGTCATAGAAAATGCCATGTTCAACTACACCGGGCGTATTGCTGATGAGGTCGTTTAGATGATGGGCACTGATACTGGGGTCAAACTTCATGTCTAGCACATAGCTCCCATGAGAGGTCACCCAAAAACCATCTTTAGCTGCATTGGCGCGCAAATCACCTTGCGCACCTGCGGTTTCCAGGATTTTCTTAGTGAGTTGCCATGCAAAAGGTATCACCTCAATGGGAATCACATAGTTTTGGCCAATGCGGGAGACTAATTTACTCTCATCAGCCACGACAATAAATTGAGTGGCGGCTTTTGCCAGTAATTTCTCTTTCACCAAGTCGCTACCACGGCCTTTAAGTAAGGTCATGTCTAGCGTGATTTCATCCGCACCATCCACATATAAATCAATACTGCTAATGTGTTCTAACGCGACGATAGGCAGGTGTAAGGATTGGGCTTTTTGCGCACTGATGGTAGAGCTGGCAACGGTGGTGATTTTTAACCCTTCATCACGCTGGAGCCGGGCAAGCTCTTCAATGAAGTAATTGGCGGTAGAACCAGTGCCTAAGCCAACCAGCATACCGTTTTTTACATACTTTGCAGCCTGTAGTGCCACTAATTGTTTGTCATTCATTTGCATTCTCCAGCTCATTTTCTACTGTAAGATAGATACATTGTAGAAGTATATTAACGCTATTCAATCACTTAAGGCATTAAAAAAGGGAGCAAGTTGCCCCCTTTTTGATTAAATCTTATTGGCGCTAATTTATTACAAGCGTCTAAAGCTTATTTCAATACGCGATTTCTATATTCACCGGTGCGAGTATCAATCTCAATTTTGTCGCCAGTGCTGCAAAATAATGGTACTGGAATTTCAAAGCCAGATGCGATTTTAGCCGGTTTCATTACTTTACCTGAGGTGTCGCCCTTAACTGCTGGTTCAGTGTAAGTGATTTCACGGATTACAGAGTTAGGTACTTCAACTGAAATTGGTTTTTCATTGTAAAAGCGGATGTCAACCGGCATGCCATCTTCAAGGTAAGGCAGCGCGTCAGACATGTATTCGCCATCAACATCATACTGGTTATAATCTGCATCCATAAACACATAAGCCGGATCAGCAAAGTATGAATAGGTGACTTCTTTTTTCTCTAACACTACGACATCAAACTTATCGCCAGCGCTGTAAATGTTTTCACTTGGCGCGTCAGTTAACAGGTTTTTGAATTTCATTTTGACGACTGCCGAAGTGCGGCCAGATTTATTGTATTCTGCTTTAACGATAACGAGCGGGTCGTTACCAATCATAATCACGTTACCGGCGCGGAGTTCTTGTGCTGTTTTCATGGGTTGCCTATACCTAGCTAAATTGAGTTTGTTAGTTAAAATCTAAAGCGTGCTGGCTAAATAAGCCATTATTTATCTAGTATTGCTTAGATAGCAAATACGCTAAAAACGCGAATTATACCTGATTTTTTAGCAAATTCTCACTAAAAATCACTAACTTAGTCGCAAGGTCTGGTTGGGCGCAGTATGTATTTGTGCGTTGCATAGCATAGGTTTGTAAAATAGATAAGTGCTCAATCAAGTGTTGCCAAGGTTCGGTTTCAGCGGATTTTTCTGGGGATACGTCTGCTTGAAAGTCAAGTTCAGTATTTTGAGACCAAGCTAGATGGGCTTGATAGAGTATAGATTTTACTTGTGCGGTGGCGTTGTCGGTATAAGCCTCTAAAAAGGCATGTAATTTTTTTATATGTGTTTCATCTGTTTGTATGTAGGGCTGCCAGATAAAAGGCTTACTTGCCCAGATGGCACGTACCCAGCTATCTTCGCCGCGCACAAAATTCAAATCACACGCCCATAATAAGCGGTCATAGTCTGCTTGTGATAAAAATGGAATTAAGTGAATGGTAAGGTTGTCGCTGTGTAATTCTTCGCCAATAACTAGCCTAAAATCTGTTAAAAATTCATTGTATGTTGCTATCTTGCCGTTAAAAGGCAGGTATAGGTTAATAGGTTGTTTTGTATTCGCTAGCGCTAGCAGCAAGTCATTTATTTGCGGTTGCGGGTAACAGAAGAGTGATATTTTGATTGAAGTTGAATCTGAATCCACCTTATCTTTGATTGCTAGCTTATTCGGGCTAAGCTTTAGCCAAAAGTCATCCTGTGCAGTTTTTGAACTTAAAAATGCATCGCGTTCTGCAACTAAATTACTCTCTCTCAATAGGCCGCCTGTATCAGGTTTAAAGCCGGGAAAAAAGAAATGTCTGGTCAGTGCTAGCGCGGGGTGGCGTGATGGTTTGGCATGAAAGTCGCTCACCCAATCTTCAGCAGAAAGATATTCCAAATTGATCCAAACGATTTTTTCAGGTGGCACCTGCACCGCACACATTTGCTGCACATAAACATCAGGCAGCTCGCAACCAAAGGTTTCTATCACGACATTGGCCGGCTTAGTGACTGAGTTAAACGCAGGCCAAGGGCATATCTCAATATTGTTCACGGTTTGCGATTGTTGCGTGTCATTAAGCCCTTGGATGATTGTGCTAGCAATCGACAGGTCATCGATAAATAGTCGCACTTGCAAGCCGTGCTCGTTAGCGAGTTGCTGGCTAAGTCGCCAACACACACCGATATCGCCAAAGTTATCAACAATACGACAGAATATATCCCAGTGTTCTGCGCGTTGACGACTCATGCTGGTGGTTGATATTGAATTGCAATTATTTCATATTGCTCATCACCTGCAGGTGCGATGACTTGAACGATGTCACCGATCTGTTTGCCCAGCATGGCTTTTGCTAATGGCGAAATCCAGCTAATGTAACCTAATGATGGTTCTAATTCATCTGTGCCTACGATCCGATATGTGTGCTCAGTGTCATTTTTTAAAGAAAATAACGTCACCCAGGCACCAAAAAATACTTTTTCCAGGCCAATTTGAGTGGCAGGGTCAACAATCACGGCTAAATCCATACGCTGCATTAAAAAGCGCAAACGACCATCTATCTGGCGCAGGCGTTTTTTGCCATATATATAGTCGCCATTTTCGCTTCTATCACCATTACCGGCCGCCCAAGAAACTACCCGCACGACTTCTGGGCGTTCAACTTTTAGTAAATGCTGGAACTCTGCCTCAATGCGTGCGTGACCTTGCGGGGTGATGTAATTTTTTTCGTCTGCCATGTATGTTGTACTAAAAAATACGGAAACTTACTTTTCTAACACTTTAATGTCGTTAACAAAATAGGATGTTTCACCGAAGCAGGAGGATGGAATGCCTTTGTGTT
>JAZJZG010000173.1:0-1209 GCA_040389995.1 Pseudomonadota bacterium
TTTGTAAAGTATATATTTTGGATTAATACGTTATATGAATTTGTAACTCAGGTTGATAATCCATGTGTCTTCTGGTTTAAAGCATATAAATCCAAATATTGGAGTAATATTGCTTTGACATTCGTGCAAATTAATAACGAAAAGAGTTGAATGGAGTAATTTCACAACGCAAATAAAAAGGGTCTCAGAACAAATGCTCTGAGACCCGCGTACTTGGCTCCTCGACCTGGGCTCGAACCAGGGACACACGGATTAACAGTCCGTTGCTCTACCGACTGAGCTATCGAGGAATCGGTGAAGGCGCAATAATACTGGCTTAGCGGCATTTGGTCAATCACTACGCGACCAAATTTAGGATTAATTTGATGAAAAAAACTAAAAAAATATTAATGGCCTTTGCTATGGCAGTTAGCTTATTGATTATTCTACCTTTTTTGATTCCCATGCAAACTTACCTATATAAGATTGAGCGTGTCGCTAGTGGGAAGCTTGGTGTGCCCGTGACGATTGCTACCGGGCATTGGTTGTTTCTGCCGAGCCAACGTGTTGTTGTGAGCGATATTACAGTGGGTGGGGCACAAGAAGTTAAAGTAGCACAACTTACAGTGATTCCCACATTAAGCTCTTTGTTTGCTGCGACTTTGAAGGTGAGCAAGCCAATTGTCAAATAAGCGGCTTAGTGAGTAAATCCGTTTATTTAAGTGGCAATCTATTCGCTAATGGCAGCTTCTCAAGTAGTGCAAAAGAAGCTGGTCAATTGGCTGATAATTTAATCTCCAATTTTAAATTTAAGGTAAATAACGGCGTATTGCATGGGTTAGATTTAGTGAAAGTAGCAAGTTTATTAATCAAGCAGAGCAGTAGCGGAGGTGCGACTGAGTTCGAGGAGTTTTCTGGATTACTTAATATGACAGGTAAACAATATCTGTTGCGAGACCTTAAAATAAGCTCAGGTTTGCTGGCTGCAACAGGGCAGGTTAAGGTTAAACCTAACAAATAGCTAGATAGTGTGGTCGAGGTTGAAGTTAAAGGCGGCGTTAGCTTAGCAGCTATTCCGTTAGAGGTGTCTGGTACGGTGAGTAACCCTGTAGTATTACCTTCAAGGGCCGCTTTGGCTGGAGCAGTGGCAGGCACCGCAATCTTAGGCCCAGGAATAGGGGCTGGTAAAAGCTGGTGGGGTAATTGATAAGTTTAAAGGCTTATTCGGCG
>JAZJZG010000173.1:1219-7408 GCA_040389995.1 Pseudomonadota bacterium
TCGGCGGAAAATAAGTTGTGAATAAGCCTTTAAGGCGGCTAAATTAGTTTATTTAAGTGCACGTTCAATACGGTCTAGCGCATTTTTAAGATTATCCATTGACGTTGCAAACGAGATGCGGAAGTAGCCCTCTGCACCAAACGCAGAGCCTGGCACTACCGCTACGCCAAATTCTTCTAATAGATATTCAGCCAATGCCATATCAGTTTTGGCTTTGATTTTGCCCGCCTGGTATAAGCTGGCAATTGCACCCCGTGCGTCAGGAAACGCATAAAACGCACCGCCAGCCATTAAACAGCTTAAGCCAGGCATGGTGTTAAAGCGGTCTACTACATATTGATGACGTTCTTTAAAGGCAGTCACCATTGGTGTAATGCAGTCCTGCGACCCTTCTAGCGCTGCTTGTGCAGCGACTTGCGAGATAGAAGTAGGGTTGCTGGTCGATTGTGATTGCAAGATTTCCATCGCTTTAATGATGTATGCAGGGCCTGCGGCATAACCAATACGCCAACCCGTCATTGAATAAGCCTTAGAAACGCCATTAAGCACGATGCAGCGACTTTTAAGAGCTGGCGTTGCATTGAGTATGTTGTGGAACTGATTGCCTGTTAAATTGACATGTTCATACATGTCATCCGTAGCGACCAATACATGTGGATGTTTGAGCAACACTTCGCCCAATGCCTGTAGTTCGTCAAGCGAGTACACTGCGCCCGTAGGGTTGGATGGTGAGTTGATCATGAACAACTTGGTTTTAGGCGTAATAGCCGCCTCTAGTTGTGCTGGCAGTAACTTAAAGCCTTGCTCGATGCCGCATTCAATAATCACTGGTGTCGCTTCTGCCACTAAGGCAATATCTGCATATGACACCCAATATGGCGCAGGTACAATGACTTCATCACCTTTGTTCAAAACAGCGAGGCATAGATTAAAAATTGTTTGTTTGCCACCGACGCCCACAATCACTTCATTCAGTGCATAGTCAAAACCATTTTGTGTTTTAAACTTATTAACGATGGCTTTTTTAAGGCTAGGAATACCGGCCACGGGGGTGTACTTAGTAAAGCCATTATCAATCGCTAATTTTGCGGCATCTTTAATATGCTGTGGTGTATCAAAATCTGGTTCGCCCGCGGCCAGTCCAATAATATCTCGGCCTTCTGCTTTATATTTTCCAGCTTTTGCTGTTATGGCTAGGGTGGGAGATTCTTTGATCGCTTGAACGCGGAATGATAATGTTGATGATGGGCTAGGTGACTGCGAATGTGCCAAAATGTGCTTCCTTAAAACAACTTTTTTGCAAATAATCGAATAATCGTTATTTTACGCATAAAAATCATGCTTAGGAATAATTTGGCAACATCTATCAGCAATATAGCTATACTTTGAGTAAATAAAAAACCTTGCTTTACGCTCTTAAAGTCGAGGACTCATCTATAAGATTAGTGCTTAGCCTAGCATTCATTCCCGCAACCAAGCATGTGACTGTACTCTTGAGCTAAATCTTTATCTATATGAGCAATGGCTAAGTTGATTTTATGCATACTAACCTTATCGCCTCTTGACTGTGCAATCGCCCCTAACCTAAATAGTGAGTCGGTATTGCTGGCATCAAGTGCCACAGATTGCTGATAAGCTTTTTCAGCTTCACCAACCTTATTTAAGTTTTCATTCGCAGTACCTAGCTCATACCATGCATCAGAGTTTTTAGGATCTGCATCTATCCATTTTTGTGCAACATCAGCCAACTTAGGCCAATCTTTATTAAGCTCTGGTATGGCAATCTGCATAAAGAACGGTTTTTTATCATCATCGGCTTCCCAAAAAGCCTTGCCAGTAATAGGGAACTCGGTTTCAACTGGCAGTTTTTCTAAGTCAGCCAGCCATTCAATCGGTAATGAGTAAAAATAAGCTGGGCTGCCGGGCGTTTTAAAGGTATTAATGCCAAGTAAATTACCTTCAGTGTCAAAAATACCACTACCGCTTGCCCCCATCCTGAATTGAGCGCTGCTTCTGATGATTCTGCCGCCTTCAAATTCGTAGGTGGATTTTACAATACCCTCCGAAGTAAGTGGAATCGGCACGCCATTTGAGTGCCCAATGGCTAGTACCTCTGCACCACGTTTTAGATCATTGCCTTTACCTAACGGTGCAGCTTGCACGGGTAAGTCAAAAGTGGTTAATAGACATAAATCATGCCATCTATCTGCTTGAACTGAAACAATAGTATAGGTGTCTTCGCCCCGAGAGACCCAGGGTTGTTTAGTGCTACGAAAGATATGGCAGTTGGACATCACTTTGTTTTGACCTACCACAACGCCTGAACCATAAGATAATCCACCGCTAGCGTTATAGCCACGAACCATCACTACAGTCTGTATGGTACGGAATATTTTAGCTTGATCGATAGCGATAGCCGGCTGAATAACGGTGAGTAATGCTGCGAGTAAAATGAGCTTGCGCATATTCATCCTCTAAGAATACTGATTCAGGTTTCAGTAATGTAGTTGGTATAAACCAAGCTGATTAATTATATAGTTAATAACTACTTGGTTTAGTATTAATAATACATGTAAATTTGCAAAACTCTGCATGCGATATGGGCTCCATTTGATGCGAGCAATTATCAGTTTTACTGTTAGAATTAAATGTTAAATTTGAATGAAGAACAGCGTGTTTGTCACTTTCCCCAATAGTAAGTATCAGTTACATCAGCCTTTTCCGCCTGCTGGCGATCAGCCGCAAGCCATTGATAAGCTTACGCAAGGTATTAACGATGGCATGAAGTTCCAAACTTTACTGGGTGTGACTGGCTCTGGCAAAACTTACACCATGGCCAATGTGATTGCGCGCACAGGTCGCCCAGCGATTGTGATGGCGCCAAATAAGACTTTAGCAGCGCAGTTATACAGTGAATTCAGAGAGTTTTTCCCTAATAATTCTGTGGAGTATTTCGTTTCTTATTACGATTATTACCAGCCGGAAGCCTATGTGCCTTCACGAGATTTATTCATTGAAAAAGATTCCAGCATTAACGAACATATCGAGCAAATGCGTCTTTCAGCCACTAAAGCTTTATTAGAGCGCGAAGACAGTATTATTGTCGCTACCGTTTCAGCGATATACGGTATCGGTGATCCCAGTGATTACCACGGCATGGTTTTGCATGTGCAGTTAGGCGAAAAAATTGCCCAGCGCGACATGATCGCGCGCTTGGTAGGCATGCAGTATGACCGTAATGAATTTGATTTTTCACGCGGTACCTTCAGAGTCCGTGGCGATGTGATTGATGTGTTTCCTGCGGAAAATAATGAGACTGCAGTGCGTATCTCGATGTTTGATGATGAAATAGAATCCATCACCTTGTTTGATCCACTTACCGGCCAGATATTCAATAAAATCCCTCGTTACACTGTATATCCATCCAGTCACTATGTAACGCCACGTGAAACTACGATTCGTGCGATGGAGAAAATAAAACATGAGCTTAAAGACCGGGTGGATTTTTACATCAAAACTGGCAAATTGGTAGAAGCGGCCCGTATCGAGCAACGCACACGTTTTGATCTTGAAATGCTGAACGAAATTGGCTTTTGCAAAGGCATTGAAAATTATTCACGCCATCTGTCTGGCCGTAATCCTGGCGATCCGCCACCGACGCTGATCGATTATCTGCCAGATAACGCGCTGATGATCATTGATGAAAGTCACGTGACCGTGCCGCAGGTCGGGGCAATGTATAAAGGTGACAGGTCGCGCAAAGAAAATCTGGTCGATTACGGCTGGCGCTTGCCTTCTGCGCTGGATAATCGCCCGCTGAAGTTTGAAGAGTTTGAATACATTATGCGCCAATGCGTATTTGTTTCTGCCACACCTTCAGAATATGAAGCTACGCACCAACAGCAAATCGTCGAGATGATTGCTCGGCCAACGGGCTTGGTTGACCCAGAAATCATAGTCAAACCAGCGGACACTCAAGTCGATGACTTGCTTGGCGAAATCAAATTGCGTGTAGCCGTGGGTGAGCGCGTGCTGGCGACTACGCTGACTAAACGTATGTCAGAAGACTTGACCGACTATTTAAGTGAGCATGGCGTGAAAGTGCGTTATCTACACAGCGATATTGATACCGTTGAGCGCGTAGAGATTATCCGTGATTTGCGACTAGGGGAGTTCGATGTGCTGGTCGGCATTAACTTACTGCGTGAGGGCTTGGATATACCGGAAGTCTCACTGGTAGCAGTGTTAGATGCGGATAAAGAAGGTTTTCTGCGTTCCGAGCGGTCATTGATTCAAACTGCAGGGCGTGCAGCACGTAATTTAAACGGTAAGGTGATTTTTTACGCCAATAAAATTACTCGCAGCATGAAGCTGGCTATGGATGAAACCGAGCGCAGACGTGGCGTACAGCTGGCTTTTAATGCTGCTAATGGCATTGTGCCTAAAGGTATTAGTAAACGCATTAAAGATATTATTGACGGCGTATACGATAAGGATGAAGCGCTACGTGAACGTAAAGTATTGCAGGAACAGGCTAATTATGAGTCTTTAAGTGAAAAGCAAATTGCCAAAGAAATGAAGCGCTTAGAGAAAGCCATGCATGACAGCGCAAAAAACTTAGAGTTTGAAAAAGCTGCCGATTATAGAGACCAACTTAAAAAGCTCAAAACCAAGTTTTTTGGTGCGGAATTACCTGATTTAGTATAGCTACAGTTGGTGGGGCTGAAGCAGAACTGAAGGGCGATACAATTATTGATAACATGCCAAATTACTAAATTACAAGTTGCTAGATCCAAAATTACTGAATCAAAAATAATTTCTCAAAATCTGCCGCAGGAATAGGTTTAGAGAACCAATAGCCTTGACCATAATCACAACCGGCACTGATTAATAAGTCTAGTTGCTCTTTTGTTTCTATGCCCTCAGCCACGACTTTCATTCCCAGCTTATGTCCCATCACGATAATGGCTTCGCAAAGTGCCCAATCGCTTGATCCAGACTTGATGTTTGCAATAAACGACCGGTCAATCTTTATGTAATCAATATTGTACTTTCTCAGATAAGCCAGTGACGAGTAGCCAGTGCCAAAGTCATCAATAGCGATTTGAACGCCAGCCGCTCTTAACGAATTTAGTTGATTGATAACTGTGTCTCTGGCATCGAGCAATAGGCCTTCTGTAATCTCAACGGCAATGCTTGGCCCAGGAATGCCTAATGAAACTAAACGTTCTACCCAATCAAGGTGATTTTTGCCGCCGCCTCTGAACTGCACTGGTGATTTATTGACACTGATCTGAAAGTTAGGGTCGTGCAGCCGCCATTTAGCCGTCTGATTTACTGCTTCGCTAAATACCCAGTCGCCAATATCAACAATCAACCCTGTGTCTTCGGCAACCGGGATAAATTCAGCAGGACTGACTAAGCCGCGAGTGGGGTGTTGCCAGCGAATCAAGGCTTCTGCCTTACAAATGCTGCCAGTTGCCAGTTCTACGATAGGTTGGTAAAAGACTCTGAATTGATTAGCATTAAGTGCAATACGCAAATCACTGATTAAGCGCTTGCGTGCCAATGCTTCTTCTTGCATGACTGGTGTGAAGTAGTGATAACAGTTTCGACCATGTTGTTTTGCCGCGTACATTGCCTGGTCTGCATTTTTTAGCAGTGTATCAACATCGCCTCCATCAACTGGAAAAATGCTGATACCGATACTGGCTGTGATATAAACCACTTCATTACCAAGATGGAATGGCTCAGCTAATTTATCCAGAATCTGTTGAGCAATACGCTCGATATTACTTTGATTGTCAGTATTGGTTAAAATAACGGTAAACTCATCACCACCCAGTCGAGCCAGAGTATCCATGGCCCTAATGCAGTTTCCCAAGCGCTCTGCAGCTTCTGTTAGTAGTAAATCGCCCGTGTAGTGGCCAAGTGTGTCGTTAATCTCTTTAAAATGATCCAGATCCAGATATATCAATGCAATTTTCTGTTTTAAACGCCTAGCCATTTTCAACTCTTGATTAAAGCGGTCAAGGAACAGCACTCGATTAGGTAAATGCGTGACTTGATCATAGTGAGCTAAACGGATGACTTGGGC
Organism: Pseudomonadota bacterium; assembly: GCA_040389995.1. Classification (GTDB taxonomy): domain Bacteria; phylum Pseudomonadota; class Gammaproteobacteria; order Burkholderiales; family Methylophilaceae; genus Methylotenera. The sequence goes on from JAZJZG010000173.1 coordinate 7,317, forward strand.
TTCAGACTGCTTCCGTGCTGTAATGTCGGTGTGCGTACCTATCATACGCAGCGGTTCCCCATCTTTGGTTCTACTCACTAACATGCCGCGAC
>JAZJZG010000174.1:0-14714 GCA_040389995.1 Pseudomonadota bacterium
GAGCATTTATTGATCGCGCCTGAAGTAAACCAAGTGATTATCTTTACCAGTACCAAACGCCATTGCGATGTGCTAGCTGAAGATTTATATGCCGCTGGTCACAAAACCGCTGCGTTACATGGCGATATGACACAAGGTGCACGTAACCGTACGCTGACTAAACTGCGTCAAGGTGATGTAAAAGTATTAGTGGCAACTGATGTTGCTGCACGTGGTATTGATGTGAACGGCATTACCCATGTGATTAACTATGACTTACCAAAATTCGCTGAAGATTATGTGCATCGTATCGGCCGTACTGGCCGTGCTGGTAAAACTGGTATTGCGATTTCATTTGCGTCGAATATGGATAGACACATTCTACGTAAAATTGAACAATTCACTGGTAACGGCATGAGCCCATCAGTGGTTGAAGGTTTTGAGCCAAAACGTGCGATTAGAATGGATGCTCCTGGTGGTCGTGGCGATCGCCGCGATGGTCATAAACCAGGTGGTCGCGGTGGCTTTAAACCACGTGATGACCGTGGTAGCTTTAGCCGAGAGAACAATCGTGGCGATAATCGTGGTGACTCACGTAGCGAGCGTCCTAGCTTTAGTCGTGATAGCAGCAGTGACAACCGCGGCAACCGTGATTCAGCACCACGCGAAGCAAATGGCAACTCAGCAGGTTACGCAGGCCGTTCAGAAAGACCTTCAAGCGATCGTCCACGTAGTTTCGGCGACCGTCCAAATGCTGGTGGTGATCGTAGCCGCAGTGACCGTCCAAGCGCTGGTGCACCAAACCGTAGTTTTGGCGACAGTGTAGCTTTCGGTAAAAAACCTTTCCCGCGTGATGGCGCAAGTGCACCGCGCGGCGATAGCAACCGTGGTGATTCACGCGGTGACAGCCGTGGTAACCGCCCAGATGCAAATCGTGGTGACAACCGTGTATTAGGTCAGCGTTACGAAGGCCGCGCAGATGCACCACGCGGTGACCGTAATTCAGCAGACCGTTCATCGGCTCCTCGTCGCGATAGCGCAAACAGCCGCCCTGCACGTAGTAATAACGATTCACGTAGCTTTGGTAATGCAAACGCTGGTGCTGGCAGCAGTGCACCACGTCGTCCGCGTAGCTTTGTTTAACCTTTATATCACTGAGAAATTAATCTAATTGAACAGTACCCAACAAATGACAGAAATAGCAATTTTTGATGATCAAAAATTTCAAAACTTAGGTTTTGACAGTCTCGGTCTCGCGCCTGAACTTTTAAAAGCGTTAACCGAGTCTGGTTACACCACGCCCACGCCAATTCAAGCACAAGCAATTCCTGTGGCTTTGGCTGGCGGTGATTTAATGGCAGGTGCGCAAACTGGCACAGGTAAAACTGCGGCCTTTGCGTTGCCCTTGCTACAAAAATTGCTACCGCTAGCCAACGCAAGTGCATCTCCTGCTAAACACCCGGTACGCGCATTGATTTTAGTACCAACGCGCGAACTGGCAATTCAGGTAGAAGAAAGTGTACGGGCTTATGCAAAACATACGCCATTACGCACGCTTGTGGTGTATGGCGGTGTAGACATCAAAACTCAAACACCACATTTAAAAACAGGTGTAGAGGTATTAGTGGCAACACCGGGCCGTTTGTTGGATCACATTGAACAAAAGACCGTACAGCTTAATCAGGTGCAAATGTTAGTGCTTGATGAAGCAGATAGAATGTTAGATATGGGCTTTATGCCTGATTTGAAACGCATTTTGGCGTTGCTCCCTAAGCAGCGTCAAAATTTAATGTTTTCAGCGACATTTTCTAATGATATTAAAAAACTAGCCGATGATTTTTTAACGAAACCGCAATTAATCGAAGTCGCCCGTAGCAATGCTACTAACGATAACGTGACGCAAAAAGTATATCAAGTAGCGCAAAGCGATAAGGAAGCTTTACTGATACAACTGTTAAAAGCAGCAGAAGCCAAACAGGTGATTATATTCACCAAAACCAAGATTACTGCCAGCCGCTTAAGCCGTAGCCTGGAGCGTGAAGGTATCGCCGCCGATGCGATTCATGGCGACAAAACCCAGCAAGAACGTATTAAAGCTTTAGATGCTTTTAAGGCCGGCACAGTGACGGCATTAGTGGCAACAGATGTAGCCGCACGTGGTTTAGATATCAGTGAATTACCAATGGTAATCAACTATGAGATTCCAAGTGCACCTGAAGATTATGTGCACCGCATTGGCCGTACAGGTCGAGCTGGCGCATCAGGTGTTGCGATTTCATTCGTAAGTCCTGAAGAAGATAAATACTTGGTGGAAATTGAAAAGCTGATTAAACGACCAATTGGCAAAGAAACGATAGTCATTGAAAAACCTAGCGCTAAACCGCGCCACAGTGCTGACAAAACCAGCCGTAAACCTAGCGGTGCTGGGGTGAATCAAGATGCTTCACCAACAAAACGCGCCCCTGCTAAAAAGAAAGCCATTGACCCTTGGTTTGATAAACCATACGAAGCGGTGATGCAAAACAAAGACGTAACTGTTACGTCTATGCCCACCAGCAAGGTACCGGTTGCGGCATTATTAGGCGGATTAAGGCTTAATAAATAACTTAACTAAAAAAATAATCGTAGTAAATAATTAAAAGGGTTAGCTTAGGCTAGCCCTTTTACATGTTCGCATTCACTACAATTTACACATTGTGATTATTGATTACGCATAAAATCAGCCACGCCATATAGCTGCTCGGCCAGCTTAGTCATTAGTGCTTCGTCAAAGCCCAGTTGCTGCATGGCTTTGATCATGCAATACATCCATTGGTCCCGCGCAGATTCATCCACGGCAAACGGCATATGTCGCCTGCGTAGCATTGGGTGCCCATAACGTTCTATATAGAGTTGCGGACCACCTGTCCAGCCAGTTAAAAACATAAAGAGTTTTTCACGTGATGATGTCAAATCTGCAGGATGCATGGCACGAATTGGTTGAGCTTTTGGATCGCTGTCCATGATGTCATAAAAACTTTCGACTAACTTGCGTAAGTTTTCAACACCATGAGCTTCACCGCCAAGCAACTCGAAAAACGTGCTTTTACTACTACCAACTTCTTCAATTTTATCTAGCATATTGCTTAAACCAATTCGAATTTAAAAAGCTAAGACTTAATGACCTAGGATTTAACCTCTATAGGCTTAACAAGGCTGGCGGCTAATTTTGCACGTTCTCGTGCCTCGGCTACACCTTTGCCGGTCGCTAATGCTACACCCATACGTCGTTTAACAAACGACTCTGGTTTACCAAATAAGCGTATATCGCTATTTGGTACAGCAAGTGCCTTATTAACGCCATCAAATGCCAGGTTATGCGTTTCATATCCACCATAGATTACGGCGCTAGCACCTGCTTCTCGCAAGCTAACATCAACGGGTAAACCCAATATGGCACGGGCATGTAAATCGAACTCACTAAAACGCTGGCTACACATTGTAACCATGCCTGTATCATGCGGACGTGGACTTACTTCACTGAACCACACTTGGTCGTGCTTAATAAACAGCTCTACGCCAAATAAACCTAAGCCGCCTAGGCTATCGGTCACAGCCTTTGCAATCCGTTTGGATTCCTGCAATGCTGCTGCAGTCATCGCCTGTGGCTGCCAGCTTTCTACATAATCGCCCTTTTCTTGCACATGGCCGATAGGCTCACAAAAATAGGTCTCAATTTCACCTAATGCATTCTTTGCACGCACTGTGAGTAAGGTAATCTCGTAATCAAAATCAATCTGGCCTTCTACAATCACCACGCCTTGATTCACACGCCCACCAGTGGCAGCATAATCCCAGGCAGCTTTAACTTCAGCAGCATTGGTAATACGCGATTGCCCTTTGCCTGAAGATGACATGGTTGGCTTAATGAAACATGGATAGCCTATGCCAGCATCAATCGCGGCTTGCAATTCAGCCTCACTTTTAGCAAATGCATAAGGGGAAGTTGGTAACTTAAGCTCTTCCGCTGCTAACCGACGTATGCCTTCGCGATTCATGGTGAGCTGTACCGCTTTTACAGTGGGAATCACTGTGGCCACACCTGCGGCCTCTATATCGGCAAGAGTATCGGTATTAAGTGCCTCGATTTCCGGCACGATTAAATGTGGTTTTTCATGGGCGATTAAATCACGCAGCGCGCTATCGTCAGTCATATCAATAGTATAGGCACGATGTGCAACTTGATGGCCTGGTGCATTTTTATAGCGATCTACCGCGATGACTTCGACACCCAAACGTTGCAGCGCGATGATGACTTCTTTACCCAGTTCTCCACTGCCAAGCAACATCACTCGGGTAGCACTAGGCGATAACGGGGTACCAATTTGCATGCGATTCTTTCAATTTTCAATTGACCGAATCATACCATGCAGTGCTTTTTACGTCAGTTTCCCAACGTATTTTTATGAGATAGCACCAGAGAATTTTCTTGTAAAATATAAGCCAAGCTCATACATTGAACTAGATACGGTGCTTATCCATGCGATAGCGCATGGTCATACGCGTAATGCCAAGCTTACGGGCGGCTTTTGACACATTGTGCCTGGCATCAACTAAAGCTTGCAGCAGAATAGCCTTTTCAGCCTCATCAAGTGCGGATTGATTATGTTGTTGTATATTGGACTCATCGCCTGCTTGCGTAACATTTTGGCTGGCGTTTTGATCAGCATGATAAGCACCGCCTTGATTAACAACCCTATGTGCGGGCAAAGCCAGATCAGCCTCGGTCACGTGGCTGTCGTGGCACAGCAGCATCGCGCGACTTACCTGATGCCGCAACTCCCGTACATTGCCTGGCCACGCGTAATGTTGCACAGTAGCAATGGCATCCGTAGAAAATACTGGGCTAGCCAAATCATAACGTCTACAGGTCTGCGCAGCAAAATGTCGCGCCAGCAACACTGCATCGCCACTCCTTTCACGTAAAGGCGGCATGTGGATACTCATTACATTCAAGCGATAATATAAATCTTGCCTGAATCGACCATTCAGCGACATTTCATGTAAATCACGATTGGTCGCTGCAATAAAACGCGCAGGCACTGTGCGTTCCTTGGTAGAGCCAAGACGGCGTACGACTCGGCGCTCCAACACATTAAGCAATTTAGCCTGCAAACCTAACGGTAGCTCACCAATCTCATCCAAAAACAGCGTGCCGTCTTCCGCGGCCTCAATTAACCCGGGCCTAGTGCTTAACGCGCCGGTAAAAGCGCCCTTCTCATGGCCAAATAGCTCGCTTTCAATCAAATCCGCTGGTAGTGACGCACAATCAATATGCACAAATGGTTTATCACTATTGACGCAGGATAAATGCAATAAGCGAGCAGCAACATCTTTACCGGTCCCCGTTTCACCGCTAATCAATACCGTAGGCGGCACAGTGTCACCTGCGACTAGCTGTGCAATACGCTTAATCTGCATTTTCACACTTTGCATCGCCGGACTATTACCCAGCAACTCTACACCTTCAACAGAATGCGCATTACGTTGCCGTGAATAATCCAAACTCTTGGCTTGCACAGCCGCAGCTTCAGCTTTCTGGATAGACAGCAACAACTCTTCAAGGTCTATCGGTTTTTTGAGATAATCAATCGCACCCTGTTTGATTGCGCTCACAGCATCACTAACTTCACCATGTGCGGTCATACCTATCACTGCTATATTTTTAGCCAGAAATTCAGCTAATAAATCTAAGCCGTTACCATCGGGTAAGCGCATATCAAGTAAAACTATATCCGGTGCAAACTGTTTTACGCTGGTGCGAGCATCTTGCAGGCTCTCTACGTGCTCACACTCGTAACCGGCTTTTTGCAATCTACGCATTACCGCACGCGCGAATAGCGCTTCATCTTCGACGATCAATAATTTTGACTGCTGTTTTAGCAAAGCTGAGCCCTCGTTTTTATAAATTCCACCAGTGATAAGTTGTGCTAATTGCAAGCTATACGCCTAGTTTGTCCGCATCAACCGCGTCGAATGTTTTCTTGACTCGGCTAAACTCATTTGCAGCAATAGCAATTTGTGGGGCTGTGTAGGCAATCACCATCAGGATTACTTTAGGCGTCAATGTAAGTTGCATAGATTTTGATTGAGTGCTGTTTGTGCATGCTTTCTTAAAACTTATTAACATATCGTTATATGCCGCTTAATATGTCAGCAAAAACCATTCCAAAAATACATCTTAAAAATACTGAATATAATCAATAGATAAAATTTTCATTACCAACAAAATAGTATTTTACGCCAAAATATGGCTGTATATAACCGCTATTATGGTTATATACAGCCATATTAATAATTTACAGCCAAATTTTGGCTTGGCATTAGATTGTTGGCTAGATTTAGTAGCAATCGTTAGCTACGGTCAGATGCTATTAAGCAACTGCCTTGGCGGAATATTCAAAAAGCCACGCAAACCTAGCCATGCGGCGATTGGAATAATCACTGCAGCGAACAACATCGTGCTAATCGCCAATACAAAATTGAATTGAAACGGGATATTTAAAATATGCGCACTGATGTAATACGCCAAAGCGTTAGCAGTCAAACTGGCAATCAGTGCAGCTATTAAGCCGATACAGGCAAACTCGGCTAAATAGGCAATACTAACCTGTTGTCGTGATGCACCGAATACTCGCATTAACGTGGCTTCCCGCACACGCTCATCCCGGGTGGCTACCAGTGCAGCATACAATACCGCCACACCAGCAATTAAGCTAAAGGCGAATACGTATTGAATCGTATCGCTCATTTTTTGCATAATGCCACGCACTTGCTGCATCAATGCCGCCACATCAATAACGGTTAGATTAGGATAACTCTTAACCAGTTGATTCATAGGTAAATCTGCGCCGAATGGCAAATGAAAACTGCTGATGTAGTTAGCGGCATAATGATCTAAAACGCCAGGTGGCGTCACCGCAAAGAAATTAGCGCGCATACTATCCCAATCCACTTTTCTGATACTGGTAACAGTGAGCGTCAGTGGATTCCCGGCAATATCAAACGTCAGCTTATCGCCTAGTTTCAGGTTCAAAGTTTTAGCTAGATCTTGCTCTAGCGATAAATATGGCTTGCCATACTCTTGTGGCGTCCACCAGCGGCCTGACAATAGCGTGTTGTCACTTTGCATCTTATCTATCCAGGATAAATTAAATTCACGCTCCGCCAACCGCCTGGCCTTATCGTCTTTCCATTGCGTATTACTTATCATCTGGCCATTTTTACTGACTAACCGCCCGCGCACCATAGGGAAAATCGTCGTATTTTTAATATTGGCTTGTTTAAAAAATTGCTGGATGCCATCAATCTGTGCTGGCTGGATATTGATAATGAAACGATTAGGTGCATCAATCGGCAGCGAGGCCTGCCAGTTGCGCACTAAATCACCACGAATTAACGCCAGTAACATCAGCACCATCAGCCCCATACTAAAACCTATCATCTGCACGGTAGATAAGCCAAACCTACGCTTGAGACCAAGCACACCCAGCTTAGCGGCACTCAACTTTACGGAAGGCGCTACTAAATTTTTCCGTAATTCACCAAACAAACCACCACTTAAATACACGACCACATAAGCTAAACCGGCAATTACCACACACAATACCAATATCGCAAGAATGGTTGCCAATGCGATTTTTACGTCATTAGCCTGCCAAAAAATCATCACGCACATCACCAATACGGCGGGGAAGAATTTAGCTTGCGCTGACATTGGTTGAGTCAATGTCTCGCGCCTTAGTATATTGATGGTAGTTAATTGCCGCATCTGCCATGCGTGTGGCAACACCACCGCAAGCATCATCACTATGCTCGCTACCAAGCCCACCAATGCTGGCATGCTGTTAACTGGCGGTAGCGCCTCTAAAAAAAGACTACCGGCTAAATAAGCCAAGCCAAATTGCGCTAAAAACCCTAGGGCGATACCTACTAGCGCACTAAAGAAGGCGATCAACATGGTTTGTATCGCCAATACCCTCATGACCAACTTCTGGGTAGCACCAAAGCAGCGCATTAAGGCAAAAGTATCAAGGCTTTGCTTGATATAAGGCAAGCTTGAAAGCAGCATCGCAACCATCGCTAAAATAACGCTGACCATGGCTGATAAACCTAAAAATTGCTGCGCCTTGTCCAATGCCAGCTTAATCTCCGGACGCGCATTACGTACGTCTTCGATTTTTTCACCACGGCCTAGTTTAGGTTTAGTTTCCACAAAATAATCATTGATGTTGTGTGGTTGCGCCGCCAGCAACAACTGATACTTGACCCGGCTACCGAATTGAATCAACTTGGTTGAAGCCAGGTCAGATGCATTCATCATCAATCTAGGTGCAAAACTAAACATATCGCCACCACGTGATGGCTCACGTAGCAATATCGCCGCAACGCGCAATGTGCGCTCGCCAACTTCTACTTGAGAGCCAACTGTGAGGCCTAGTAAACTCGCCAGGCGCGGTTCTACCCAAACCTCCCCGGCATTTGGTATCGCTTTTACAGCACGGCCTTTAGTATTGGGTTGCTGACCGATAGTAAGATCGCCCCGCAGCGGGAACCCTTGCCCTACCGCCTTGATCTCTGCCAGTTGATTCGTTTCGCCAAACACCACCATACTGGCAAATTCGTAAGTTTTAACCGTGGCAATATTTTTTGCTACTGCGCGCTGCTCAAATTGATCTGCAATGGGATGATCAGCCAATATCGCAAGGTCACCGCCCAAGAGCAGACCGCCCTGTTGATTCAAAGCCGTTTCTACGCGCTGGGTAAAAAATCCAACCGCAGTGATAGCTGCCACCGCCAACACTAAGGAAAACACCATGACCCGCAGTGCGCCAGCACGCCACAGGCTCAATGTTTGCGTCCATGCCAATAACGCACTTAACTTAATCGATGGACTTGTTGCAGGCATGGCTGTGCTTGTAGCTAACGTAGGCTTTATACTCATGCTGCGATTAACTCATTTAACACGCCGTTTTCCAACCTGAGTTGCCTATGACAACGATTCGCCAAATGGGTATCATGCGTCACCAGCACCAGCGTCGTGCCTGCTTCGGCATTCATATTAAACAATAGCTCAATAATAATCTGGCCAGTAGTGTTATCCAGATTACCGGTAGGTTCATCCGCGAACAAGATGGCTGGCTGCGTCGCAAACGCACGCGCAATCGCTACGCGCTGCTGCTCACCGCCAGATAATTGTTTAGGGTAATGCTCTGTGCGCTGACTTAAACCCACTTTATTGAGTGCGTCTAAACTCAGCGCTTTAGCATCCGGCTTATTTTTCAATTGTAATGGCAGCATGACGTTCTCCAGCGCAGTCAGTGCAGGCAACAACTGAAATGACTGAAACACAAAACCCATGTACTGTGAGCGTTGCGCTGCACGGCCATCTTCATCTAAACGGCTAAAAGGTTTATTTTGAATTTGAACGTTGCCACGAGTCGGCACATCCAAGCCAGCGAGTAAAGATAAAAGCGTAGACTTACCTGAGCCGGAGCTACCGATGATAGCCACCTGCTCACTCGCAAGTATGCTTAAATTTAAGCCTTGCAGGATACGAATCCGGTTATGATGGTCAGAAGCTTCACTGTTGATTTCATAATAGAGATCTTGCGCTTGGATAATAGTCTGCAATGTAGATTGAATAATTGGGGGTAGTTGCATCAATGTTTTTTCGCTTATTTTTAATGTTTAAATTACTCACGGCTAAACGCATAATAATCAGGTTTATCACCGTTAGTGTATGGAGTTTGAGTTTCGTTGCATATTCAGCAGTGGCAATGGCTGACCATGCTAGAATTTTGGTGTATGGCGATAGCTTATCAGCCGCCTATGGTATTGCACAGCAGCAAGGCTGGGTAACGTTATTACAAACAAAACTACTTAAACAGCAATATCATTATGCAGTCGTGAATGCCAGCGTAAGCGGTGAAACAACCAGCGGTGGTTTAAGTGGCTTTGCTGCTAACCTTGCTACTAGCAAGCCGGCAATTGTCATTTTAGAGCTAGGCGCAAATGATGGCTTGCGTGGATTACCCATCAAAGAGATGCAGGCGAATCTCAGCACCATGATTCAGCTCAGCAAAAAGGCCGGCGCAAAAGTGCTACTCCTTGGCATGCAGATTCCGCCTAATTATGGCCCCCAATATACGCAATCATTTAGGCTCACTTACCCTGAGTTAAGCCAGCAATATCAAACTGGCTTAGTGCCATTTATGCTAGATAATGTAGCTGCTAACCCCAAACTGATTCAAGATGATGGCCTACACCCGAATGCGCTTGGGCAACCTATTGTTTTAGAGAACATTTGGCCACACCTGCAACTACTGCTTAAAAAGTAAGCCACTGCACAACACATACTTTAACCTGCATCGTGCCAAACAACCTCTATGCCCTGCTCATTCTCAGTCGCTTGTAGCTCATAGGCAATGCCAATACCAGGCACAAAGGCTAATGTATCTTGCCAATAAATCAAGGGTAAGCCGACTCGTCGCCAAGGTGGGATTTTAGCTTCTTGTAATAAATGTTTGAGGGTGCGCGTCGGCCTTAGTGCATTAGGTTTAAAACGTTCACCACCGTCTCGATTAGTCACTCTTAGCTTGGTCATGCCAAATTTAACCGCTAACCCAGCACCGACGACCTGTTTAAATTGCAATACTCCACCATTCGGTAGCGCCAATTCTGGCTCGCCATTCCAGACCAGATCAAAAGCTTGCATGTCTCGCTCACGATGTAAATAGGCTCTCTGCTGAAAACGCTTGAGCGTTAAATGCTGAGCCTGGTCATTCATCTGCAATTGAATATTAATATTCGCATCTGGCTTAGCATTAAGTAATTGCTGGATAATTTCAGTCAGATAATCCGAGCTTGGCATTGCCAGTTGGTTGTTTGAAAACCACCACCGTAATAGGTTTTTAGTGCGCGACACACTAAGGGCGCTCAAACCCTGTAAACATAGGCTATTCCTTTGCAATAACTGCTCAGCATCTATTGCGGCTAAAGTATCCAGCAAATCATTGGCCTCCGCCAAATGCAAGGCTGTTCTGGCCAGTACAGATTGAATAGCTGGATGACGGGCTAGCAGAGCTGGCATCAATTCATGTCGCACGAAGTTACGCTCATATTCCGTATTCTTGTTACTTTCATCATCACACCACTGTATGTGATGCTGCTTGGCATATTCTTCTAAGGTTAGCCGCGGCACATCCAGTAAAGGGCGTAATAACCGCCTGTTAATATCAACCGCAGCCATGCTAGACAAGCCTTTAACACCAGCACCTCTGAATAATTGTAGTAATAGCGTTTCGGCCTGATCATCTTGATGATGGGCTGTCACCACATAGTCGAATCGGTCAATAGTATTGCTAGGCAACTTGCAGTTATATAGTGCCTCATAGCGTAACTGTCTGGCGGCAGCCTCTATACCCAGAGGAGAGTTCTTGGGAACATTAACATAGGTAATTTGCAACGGCACATTGAGTAATTGACACTGCTGCGCACAAAAATCGGCCCAGCCATCTGCATTAACACTTAAGCCATGATGTACATGCATAGCATGCAACTCAAAAGATAAATGCTGTTTTGCCTGGGCTAATAGATGCAATAGTACACTGGAATCTAAGCCGCCACTTAAAGCCAGCAGCAGGTGCTGTTGCGTACTTGGGTTGCCGCTAGCGGCAACGTTTCGTTCTAAATGCGCATTTAGAAAGGCATTAAATTGAGTTGTTAAAGGGCACGCTGTCGTCACAATGCCGTTGATGCCGGCACCGCTACGATTAAACCTTTTTTTCAACAACTTCTTTAAACTTACCATAGCCCATTAAACGCTCATAACGGCTAACCAGTAACATTTTGATGGATTTTGTTTTTAATTTGGCAAGCTCTTCCTTGAGTGCAGCACGTAAGCTTTGCATCGCCACATCTGGTGAGCGGTGCGCACCACCTAACGGCTCTGGCACTATACGGTCAACCAGACCCAGCGCTTTCAAGCGATCCGCAGTGATAGCCAGGGATTCTGCCGCTACTGAAGCCTTGTCTGCACTTTTATATAGAATCGAAGCACAGCCTTCTGGCGAGATAACCGAATAAGTACCGTATTGCAGCATCAACAACTGATCCACCACACCCAGCGCCAATGCCCCGCCTGAGCCACCCTCGCCGATAATCACACCAATAATCGGCGTTTTAAGTTCCGCCATCACGTATAAATTACGTGCAATCGCTTCTGATTGACCGCGCTCTTCAGCACCGATGCCTGGGTAGGCACCTGGAGTATCGATGAGCGTGATAATAGGAATATTGAATTTTTCTGCCATCCGGTAAAGGCGCAACGCCTTACGATAACCTTCCGGGCGCGGCATGCCAAAGTTGCGATATTGGCGCTCTTTTACATCACGGCCTTTTTGGTGACCGATCACCATCACGGTCTGCCCTTCAAACCTCGCCAAGCCACCTACAATAGCTGGGTCGTCTGCATAAGCACGGTCACCATGCAGCTCTTCAAAGTCGGTAAACATGCCTTGTATATAATCTAAGGTATAAGGCCGTTGCGGATGGCGGGCTAGCTGTGAAATCTGCCATGCGGTTAAATTGCCATAAATATCTTCTGAAAGTTTTTTATTTTTCTTTTCCAGTGCAGATAGCTCTTTAGAAATATCCAATTTATCATGATCATCATGTGCTGACTGCAGGCCTTCAATCTTGGCTTCAAGTTCAGCAATCGGCTGTTCAAAATCTAGGTAACTTATTTTCATGCGTTAATTTATTCTCAAAAAATATGACTTTAAAATCAAGTTCAATTATATAGGATTTTCACATTTTCACGGGTTAACCATGCAGTTAAGCCCGCAATCAATTCATCGTGTAAGTCAACCCGCCAATCATTACCCAGCATCAACTCCACTTTACTCGTCTGGTTATGGTATTCCACTTTTACCGCGCAACCGCGCTGCTCATCAGACACACTCTTGCAATAAGGCTTCAATAAGGTCTTTAATTTAACGGCATCCGCCTGGCCATTGCATGAAATTTTTAAGAAACTGGCGCGACTGTTTCTAAGGCCAGATAAATCGTGCAGTTTTCTCGCATTCACTCGCACGCCACCGGAGAATTCATCGTTACTTACACGGCCTTCTACAATAATCAATTGGTCGTCTTTTAACAAAGATTGATATTGATTGAGCAGATCGTTACCGACCACGACCTCTATTCGCGTGGTGCCGTCATCCAAGCCCACTATCGCCATCTTACCGCGTGCTGTCATACGGTTACGTACACCAGACACGATACCAGCCAATAGTTGTGGTTGCTCTTTAGGGCTTAAATTAGCCAAAGTCGTACTTACAAACTGGCTTAAATCTTTTTGATACGCCCAATAAGGGTGGCCACTAAAATAAAACCCTAACGCAGCCTTTTCCTCTTGCAAGCGCTGTTGTTCGGTCCAGTCAGGCACGTCAGGCAAAATGTTTGCTGCATTATCCGCAGCCTCACCGAATAAGCTATTTTGATTACTGTTAGCACTATTTTGTTCTGCTGCAGCTATCGCCGTAGCAACACCTGCTAATAGCGCATTACGGCTAGGTGAGAGTTTATCAAATGCACCTGCACGAATTAAAGACTCCACCACACGTCGATTCACTTTGCGCAAATCCAAACGATTACAAAAATCAAACAGGTCTTTAAATGGCCCGCCCTGCTGGCGCGCTTGTAATATCAATTCAATAGCCGCTAAACCGGTACCCTTAACAGCGCCTAGGCCATATAAAATTTGCTTATCGTTGATAGGCGTAAATTTAAAGTCACTATGATTCACATCGGGTGGCAAAACTTCAATCTGGTTAGGCGCGCAGTCATCATAAAAGATATGCACACTGTCGGTATTATTCATGTCCGCAGATAATGTCGAAGCTAAAAACGCCGCAGGGTAATGTGCTTTTAAATACGCCGTTTGATAGGCAACCAATGCATACGCCGCCGCATGTGACTTATTAAAGCCATAGCCGGCAAATTTTTCAAGCAAATCAAATAGTTCTGTTGCCTGCTGCTCGGTCATGTCGTTTTTAACAGCGCCTTCAGTAAATATCTGGCGTTGAGCATCCATCTCTTCTTTTTTCTTTTTACCCATCGCACGACGTAGTAAATCTGCACCGCCCAAGCTGTAGCCTGCGACTACCTGCGCAATCTGCATCACCTGCTCTTGATAGACAGCGATACCATAGGTCTCTTTTAAAATGGGCTCAGTGAGCGGATGCGGGTATTCCACACGCTGCTTACCATGTTTTCGACGGCAAAAATCCGGTATCAAATCCATAGGGCCTGGTCGATACAAGGCCACCAAGGCAATAATATCTTCAAAGCAATCGGGCAGCGCCTGCTTAAGCATATCCTTCATGCCGCGTGACTCTAACTGGAATACGGCCGTGGTATTGGCAGTTTTTAGAAGTTGAAATGTTTTCTTGTCATTTAGTGGCAAAGTGGCAAAAGATAACGGTGGCAGTGCTTGTTCTGCACGCTGTTTATTGGCATTGTCTAAGGCTAACTCCAAAATTGTCAGCGTACGCAGGCCCAAAAAGTCGAACTTGACTAAACCGACCGCTTCGACATCATCTTTATCGTACTGACTGACCAAACTTGCACCATCGGCCTGACAGTAAATCGGGGAAAAATCAGAAATCTTGCCCGGTGAAATCAGCACACCG
>JAZJZG010000174.1:14724-23557 GCA_040389995.1 Pseudomonadota bacterium
ACTGCTCCTTGCACTCCCAAATCGCCCGACTCTCGGCGCACCACTTTTTAAAATCAGCTTCTGTCATATAGCCCACACAGCTCAAAACCGCTGCCGTTCGGTTACTACGCTTAATCAGCTCCGCATGCCTCTCCAAAAGCTCGCGCAACTCCTCTTCATTCTCACGGCGTTCAGCCAGTTGCGGCTCTTTAACCAAGGCATCAGACAAAGTAATGCCAAGCTCTAATGGAATAAGTTTGCTGATACCATCGACAAAGTGAAATGGCAGATCTAACACGCGCCCCACATCACGAATCACCGCTTTAGCCGCCATAGTACCGAAGGTGGCAATTTGCGAAACGGCTTCCAAGCCATATTTCTGCTTCACGTAATCAATGACGCGATCACGGCCTTCTTGGCAAAAATCGATATCAAAGTCGGGCATGGAAACACGGTCTGGATTCAGAAAGCGTTCGAACAGCAAGTTGTATTCAAGCGGATCCAGGTCGGTAATGCCTAAGCTATACGCCACAACAGAGCCAGCACCTGAGCCACGCCCGGGCCCTACTGGCACACCGTTATTTTTGGCCCAGTTGATAAAGTCTGCCACAATCAAAAAGTAGCCGGCAAAGCCCATTTGACTGATAACGTTAGTTTCAAAATCAAGTCGTGCCTCATAAGCTGCTTGCTTGCTTGCACGTAGCTGCTCATCCGGGTACAGCACCTGCAAACGCCCAGCTAAACCCCTGCGCGCCTCACTCACTAAATACTCGTTTAGGCTTTCGTTATTAGGCGTAGGGAAATTGGGTAGATAATTTTTACCTAAAGTCAAAGTCAAGTTACAGCGTTTGGCAATTTCCACGCTGTTGGCAAGTGCCTCAGGCATATCCGAAAATAAAGTCGCGATATCGGCCTGCGTTTTGAAATACTGTTCGGTAGTAAAGTTTTTCGGGCGGCGAGTGTCTGCCAGTACATAGCCTTCTGAAATACAGGTACGCGCTTCATGCGCTCTAAAATCATCAGGCGTAATAAATTGTATCGGGTGCGTTGCTACGACTGGCAAATTAAGCGCGTTGGCAATGACACGCACTTGCTGGATATATTCTTCCTGCTGTATTTTTTGTGGTGTATTTTGCAGATCACTGGCAACACGCTGCACTTCTAGATAAAAACGCTCCGGGAATAACGCTTGCCAATCATTTGCCAGTTGACGTGCCAAGGTCAAATTGTTTTGCGCAATCGCCAAACCTACATCACCGGCTTGTGCACCAGAAAGCAGTAATAAGCCTTCTGTGCCGCATTCAGTGAACCACTCACGTTTGAACTCGGCGCGACCACGATACTGATTGGTTAAATACGCACGGCTTAATAATTGACAGAGTAATAGATAACCTGCCTGCGACTGACACAACAACAACAGGCGTGAAGGCTGCTCACGATTATTTGGGTTTTCAAACCAAACGTCACAACCTAAAATAGGTTTAATGCCCTTGCTGCGCGCAGCCTTATAAAACTTAACTGCGCCAAATAGATTGCTTAAATCAGTCAGCGCTAGTGCAGGCATTTTATCTGCCAGCGCTTGCTGCACGTAATCATCAATCCGCACTATGCCATCCACAATAGAATACTCACTGTGGCAGCGTAAATGCACAAAACCTGGTGATTTGGATAGCGGTACTTGAGGTGTTTGACTGGTTTGCAACATAAGGTAAATTTTACCTTATTTGAGGGTATTTAAGCGCGTAAAAATTGAGTCTGATGGCTAGAAAACTTACTACTACCGACATCATTTAACTTGACAGATTACGCCTTATAAACAACATCGGTAGTGTTAGGTTAATACTTCATGGAGGCTACTTTTTAAGTAAAGCGTTAACTTGCTCAATTAATTCATCATCTTGTACCGGTTTACCTAGGAAGGCATTCACACCTAACTCAGTAGCAACATTACGATGTTTCTCAGCGGTACGTGAACTGATGATAATCAAAGGCGTGTTTGCCGTTTTGTGATTATCACGCACATGCCGTGAGAACTCAAAACCATCCATGCGCGGCATTTCAATATCCGTCAAAATAATATCCGGCACAATCTGCTGTAATTTTTGTACGGCATCCATACCATCATTAGCGGTGATCACCTCAAAATCCTCACGCTCGAGCACGCGTGACAGTACTTTACGCATCGTAAGCGAGTCATCTACCACTAAAGCTACACGTTTGAGCTGCTCAACTACAGGGGCAATGGTGTGTACTTTAATGGCGCCAATAGATAAGGCCTCACGGTTCGCTAATTGCACCGGATTGATTACCAGCACAATCGCACCATCACCCAATACGGTTGCGCCAATCATACCTGGCACGCGTGAAAGCTGCGTACCCATCTGCTTCATCACCACCTCTTGGTTGCCGATAATCTCATCCACATGCACCGCACTTCGATACGTACCACTACGTAACAAAATGACTGGTGTATAAATATGACTCTCTGCAATATGATCGATATCGCCAATCAATTTAGATAGGAAATTGAGTGGATATTCACGACCAGCCCACTCAATTTTGTGTGCCTCATAGGCACTTATCAAAATGTTCGGTTTCAGCTTTTGCACTTGCTCAACCATCACGGAAGGAATCGCAAAGGTTTTGTTTCCTATGCGCACCATAACGACTTGAGCCACTGAAAGTGTCACCGGCAGGTAAATGTTAAACATCGCTCCGTTACCGATCACATTACTCACATCGATACGGCCACCTAACACAGCAATATCACTACGTACCGCATCTAGCCCTACACCACGGCCAGCGATTTGCGACACGGTATCAGCCGTTGAAAACCCTGCCTCAAAAATAACCGCCATCAATGCTTGGTCTGTTAACTCTTGATCTGCCGTAAACAAGCCTTTTTCAATGGCTTTTTGTTTTACTTTGGCTAGATTCACACCAGCGCCATCATCTGAAATGATCAGCGTAATTTCATCATTTTCCAAGCTAATCTTAAGTTTGATGTGTCCTGTTTCAGACTTACCTAATTTTTTACGCTCTTCGGTAGGTTCAAGGCCATGCGCAACCGCATTCCGCAGCAGATGCTCAAGTGGCGCGCCCATTTTATCCAGCACGCCGCGGTCAATCTCAATACCTTCACCCTCGATGGTCATTTCAACGCGTTTATTCAACTCTCGAGCAGTTTGCCGAACTATACGCTGTAGCCGTTCTGAAATAGTGGCAAATGGCAACATACGAACACCCATAAGGCCTTGCTGCAACTCACGGTTCATACGGTTTTGCTGTTGCAATGCCGCATCGGTCTGGTCAAGATTCAATAACAAGCCATGCTGGATTGTCGCCACGTCGTTGACGCTCTCGGCCATCATACGGGTTAGCTCTTGCAAGCGCGTAAAGCGGTCAAACTCTAAGGGGTCAAAAGTTTCATTCGCCTCTTGCAACAAACTCATACGAGATTGCAATTGGGTTTCAGCTTCAATTTCCAACTCACGCAAATAGCTACGCAGCCGACTAATACTATCCGTTAAGTCAGTAGATGACTGTTTGAAGTTTTGCATTTCTCGATCCATTCGAGAACGCATGATTGACACTTCACCGGCTTCGTTGATTAGCCTATCTAAAACATCAGCTCGCATCCGTAAAAACTGCGATTTACGGTCGGTAGATCGAGTTGGCGCAATGATTTTTGCAGCAGCATCGGCATCCTGTGTGCTGACTTTCACGCCACCGGTGATATCTTCCAGCATGTAACCAATACGGTCAAATTCTGCAAACATATCATCAAAGTCATCCAGAGTGACTTTATGTTTGAGTGCCTGAATCACGCGGTCTTCCATGGCATGTACACTATCACCAATGCTAGGTTGGCCAGCCATACGCGCACTACCTTTAAGTGTATGCAATGCACGCTGTAACGAATCAGGGTAATCAGCCTCTTGTGGGTTGGCACGCCACCCACGCAAATCGCGCCCGACTTGCGGGACTAATTCTCGAGCCTCTTCTATAAATAGCGCTAGTAATTCCTGATCCACTGCCTGCACAGAAGGCTGATTGACTTTCACTCCAGCTTCAGCAGGCTCAGTGCTAACAATTGGCTCTGCGGCTACGACCTTGAGCGGAGCTTTTACTTCGGTAGTTATAGTTGGTTTTTCTTCTATGCGGCTTTCTTCTGCGTGGTTTACTTCTAAGGGCTCTTCTATAGGTTTTTCTACGGATACTTTTTCAGCTAGTTTTTCGCTGGCTTGCACCTCTAGCACAGCATTTTCCGCCTGCTGTGCTGCTGCCCCTTGCATTGCCGCGGTCGTTTTCCCTAAAGTCATAATCAGCGCACGCGTAGACCTAGGGTTTTTAAATAGTTTTGCTCGTTCTAAACCATCTTCTAACGCTTTAACTACATTGCCATATAACGTAATATGCTGCGCAGTCCAGGCACCCGAGTATTGATCTAGCCAATGCTCCAATGCACGCGCTAAGTCACCTGTAGGTTTAAATCCGGCTGTCAGTGCGTTGCTACCCAAAGTATGCGCTGCACGGCGACTTGCATCGGTCGGCACTTCATTTGCATGCACGATTAAAGCTTGCTGCGCATCAACTAAAGTCGCTAAATGCTGCTGTGCTTCACTCATAAAAATATTAAAGAAGGCGCGGCTTAGTTTACGTGTACCGCCGATCAGAACCTCTTCTTTTTGTGGTTTTGGTGCTACTTTAGCGTCAACACCATTTTCAAGCTCGGCAGCTTCTTGTAAATAAGGGCTAGGATTGAGTCTCACCATTTGATGGGCTTGCAACTGAGCAACCCAACCGGCAAATGCTGCGCTCACTTTTTCAATAAACACCAACTGGGCGCTAGTAGGGAACGCTTTGCGCTCCATCACAGAATTCAACAGTTTTTCTACAGACCATGCTACTTCACCCAGACCGACCAAACCTACAGTACGGCCACTGCCCTTGAGCGTATGGTAAGCACGACGCACCTCCACCAAAGACTCACTATTCGTTGCATTGACACGCAAGGTTTGCAAGTGCTGCGCCAAAGTAACCAGCACTTCTTCTGCTTCTGCGATAAAGATATCCTGCAACTCTGCATCAATCGCTTTATCTGTAACTTCATCAGCATTCGCTGATGAATCTGCAGCTTTAGCGGAGCTAACTGCCACAGCATCCGCTACTGTAGCTGGGTCAGCTAAGGGTTCAGGAGCATTTGTTTCAACAATATCAGCTGCATCTTGATTGACGATAGCCGCTGGAAAACCCAATGTTTTCGCACCTTGTTCCAGGCGTTGTAGGGCACCGGATAACGCTGTTTCTGATTCAGCACGTGTATTAGGTAGCTCTTCAACATAAAGCCCCAACATACTCAAACTCTCAGCTACTAGTTCAAATTGTGTGTCATTTAATTGGCCAGCATTAGCTTTAAAATGTTCAGTATAAGCCGCACTCAATTGCGAGATTGCCTTTGGTACCGGCATTTCCAGCATGTCAAATGCTGCTGAAATTTGTTGTAATGGCTTGGCCGCATCATCCAAAACCGTCACATCGTTTGCATTACGGAAAAACGTATCTAATGCTTTCTCAACCAGTTGCAATGCAACAGTGATTTGTTTTCCAACAGCAACGACAACACTGGTGTCCAGCTTGCTGGCAGCAAAGGTATCGGCAATAGGGGCTAAGGTTTCGCCTACTGCAAGCGCTTGTAATCTAGCGGTTTGGACGGTGATTTTCTGATTTACTTCGACACTAAGTTGCTGGTAATGTGATACCACGTATTCCAACAGATTCAGCGAAGTGGCTACCTCAATCAATGAAGTCTCACTGATTTTTGTTTTATCTACGGATAATGCCTTTGCAGCAGCATGAATGGCACTTAATAGCTCAAGTACAGCTTGGTTATTTAAACTCTGCTGTGCAACCACACTATTTAATTTGCTGATAAACGCTTCTAATTGCTCGCTATCACCAATATGAATACCAGACCATAAATCTTTTAACCTGGGCAAGTCAGCGTCAATTTGCGACAGTGTCGCAAGCTCTGCTGCATTAGTCACCAGGCTTTCACCAGTAACCCCATCATGCATCGGCAACACAGAGTCCAATTCGAATAGATCTTTAACATTGGCAATAGCATCAGTACTTCTATCACTGATTGCCACATAATAAAGCGCATCTCGTAGTAGCTGTGACGGTGCTTTTACGTCACCATTCGACATACTATGTAGCTGATGATCTATCCTACGGCATAGCTTCTTTGCACCCAGTTGGGCCGCGATCTTGTCTTGTGCCAATGTTTCTGTAAATGCGGTAGCTACCCACCATAGCGTTTTTTGTGCACTTTTTTGTTGTACCTGTTGTACGTTTAATACCGAATCACGCATGCTATCTAAGGCTTGCGAGTCTTTGGTGCGTAACCAGTCTAATAATGATTTTTGAAAAGTCGCACGCTGGTCAGCCACAAAAGTCGGCAATGCAGCCTCTTCAATGGTCTTGGTAGGCAGGTTTTTAGGCGCATTAAAAGTAGTATCTGGATAAAATAAATCACTTATTTCCAGTGACTCCCCTTGCAGCTCGACTAAAGGCTTTAAACTCGAATAAAGCCTAGTTGGCATGTCTGGCATACCATTTAAAAGGTCTTGTAAATACTGGGTCAATACATCAATAGCATGGATCAAATCGGCCATCACGGTATCACTGACGGGTATCAACTGCTTCTCTAATTTATTGGTAAGTTTTTCAATTTCCGCACAAAAGCGCTTGCAACCTTCAAGGCCCACCATGTCCAAGGCGCCACTCACCTGGTACAAATGCGTTTCAGTAAATCTTAATGAGGCGAACTCTTCTGGTTTTTCAGCTACTTTGTTAAAACTAAGCTTCACCTTCTGAAGTGATTGATCAATTTCATCTTTTACCCAAGACAATGGGCCCGTATCAAATGCTTCAGGCATTTTGCTCCCCCATTTTTTTAGGCCATTTTTTCATGCTAAATTTATCTGCCAAGTTAAAGTCTATCTGTTTATTGTGAATGCAATGCCAGTCAATATTTTATGCTAGGCACTATTACAATAGTACCTACCAATATCAACCGACTACAGTTTGAAACCAGCTACAGAGCTACGTAACTCTTCCGCCAGTGCAGTTAGCTGGCCTACAGAATCCGCCGTTAACTTGGTACCATGCGTAGTTTGCGTTGTAATTTCCTGAATCATCTGCATGTTGTTTGACACGGTAGTCGCTGATTCTGATTGTACATTGGTCGCTGCAGAAATAGATTGAATCAAGCGCGCCAAGTTAGTGGTAACTGTTTCAATCTCAGTCAGTGCCTGACCTGCAGCATCAGCAACGCGTGCACCCTCAACTACACCCTCTGTTGATTTCTCCATCGCCGCCACCGCACCGTGGGTATCGGTCTGAATCGTCTTCACAATCGCACTAATCTGTTTTGTCGCTTCTGATGAACGCTCCGCCAAGCGCTGCACCTCTTCCGCAACCACCGTAAAGCCTCGACCCGCTTCACCCGCCGACGCTGCCTGGATTGCCGCGTTCAACGCCAGAATGTTAGTTTGTTCAGTAATGTCTGAAATCAATTCCACGATCTCACTAATCTCTTGCGAGCTTTCACCCAAACGTTTGATACGTTTAGAGGTTTCCTGGATTTGTGTACGAATCTCGTTCATCCCTGAAATGGTGTTTTGTACCGCTTGCGAACCCTGATTAGCTGCTAATAGTGAACGCTGCGCAACCTCAGAAGCTTGGGCCGCATTGCTGGATACCTGTAAAATCGAGCGCGTCATGTCGGTAACCGCATCGGTTGTCTGCATAATCTGGTCAGACTGCGTTTCCGCCGCTGTTAACAACTGCTCAGAAGTACCTTGCGCAACTGAAGTTGCTGACGTCACCTGGCCTGTCGCTCGGTTAATCTCAACCACCAAATCGCGCAAACTATCGATTGTATAGTTAATAGAGTCGGCAATCGCACCAGTAATGTTATCGCGCACCTCGGCTTTTACCGTCAAATCCCCGTCTGCCAAATCACCCATTTCATCGAGTAATTGCAAAACAGCTTCTTGGTTATCCTGACCATCCTTAACCAGCTGATTAGTCAAAGCAGCGGATTGTATAATCTGTTTTTTACCAGACATAAACATGAAAATCAGCAGCCATACACCTAAAAATAGCAATCCTAACAATACCAACTTAATAAAAGTTGTTTTAGATTCGATCAACTCTTTATTTTGTTTCTCAATATCCTGTGTAAAGGTACTACCTGCTTTCTTAGTCGCCTCAAAAGCTGCTGTTAGATCTGACAGTGGCGCAGAAGCAGCTACGGTACCAAGTGGTAAAGCTGGAATATAGCGCTTATTGGCTACAGAGAAGAAATTCTCACCCGCTTGAATAACTGCCTCTAAAGAGTCTTGCAATTGCTTGTTATCGAGGTTTTTTCGCCAATATTCAGAACGCTCTTTAAACAACTTCTCATTGTTTGCAGCATTAGCCAGTGCATTGTCACGTTTGACATTGTTAAAATTAGTCGAAGCTACATAAGCCTCGTTGTAAGCGGCAAAAGCCTCTAATGGATACATCGGTGGCGGCGTAGTATCTGCTGTTAAATTTTGGTACTCCTGCAATGTGTTAAAAATAGGACCAGCCACTCGCACTTGACTAATAACCCAAAAACTCAAAATCGCAAATATAAGAAATGTAATAATTTGCAGAAACAACTGGCGATAACCAGCGCTCAAACCACTAGAGTTTGACTCAGTTGCACTTGAAGTAGTTGATTTAGCGACTTTGCTTTTTAGAGTGTTAAAAAAACCGCCTAATTGCAGTGGCAAGCTTTTTATAGCTGCTAAGTTTAATG
>JAZJZG010000175.1:0-5144 GCA_040389995.1 Pseudomonadota bacterium
TTAGAAAGTCGATACAGCTAGAACCCAATAACTCAGAGTCACACAATAATTATGGTAGTTTCCTGTGTGCGAGAAATCGCATCGATGACTCTATTCAAGAGTTTTTAACTGCAGTTAAAAACCCACTATACAGTACGCCTGCTTTGGCTTATACCAATGCCGGTATTTGCTCGGCACGCAAAAAGGACATGGTTAATGCGGAAGCTTATTTTAAAAAAGCATTGCAAATAGACCCTTTATTGGGTGTGGCAGCTTATCAACTGGCTACATTGCAATTTAAACGTAACGATGCCGCTGCAGCTAAAGTGACTTTACAAAACGTGATGCTAGGTCAGCCAGGGCCAGAGTTGTTGTGGTTAGCCATTCGAATAGAACGTGCAGTCGGTGCGAAAGACGCGGAAGCGAGCTATGTATTGCAATTGCGTCGTCGATATCCTGATTCCGAGCAAGCTAGATTAGTGCAAAGTGAAAATTAAAGATGGCTGATGAAATTTTAATCGAACCTGCGACAACGCCAGAATTAAGTGGTGCGCCACTTGGTGCGGTATTCCTGTCTGCGAGAAACACGAAAAAACTTACGCAAAAAGATGTATCGAATAATTTGCGTATCAGCATTAAGCAAGTCTGTGCTTTAGAAAGTGATGATTTTGGCGCACTGCCTGACGCTATGATTACGCGTGGCTTTATTCGCAATTACGCACGTTTGCTGGAAATTGATGCAGAACCGCTGTTAGCTAGTTATCGTGCACGTATGCCAGACAAGCCGCCAAGTACGATTAGTGTGCAGCCATCGACGAATCAAGTGTTGTCTGGTAAAGATAGTCCGCCTTGGCTTATCTATATATTAGGTAGCATTTTGATTCTGCTGTTTTTATTGGCATGGTTATTTTATGTGGATTACATGCCAAAACCAGCAAACGCGGTAGTTGGCAAAATATCTGAAATAGCCGTTGCTAACACCTTGCCTGTTAACACTGCACCTGTTGAGGCGGCGCTGCCTGAGGTTGCACTTCCGGCGGCGGAACGGGGACAGAACAACGAAGTGATTACAGGTGCTGACGCTGGCAATGCAGCATTGGTTGTAGGCGCTAATGACTCTGCGCCTAATATCGCTCCTGCTCAAAGTACCACTGCAGGCAGCAGCCAAATCGCACCAGCTAAACAGAGTGGCTCGACATCTCCGGCAACTGTTGATGTTAATACGCTAAAAGCTAATGCATTACAGCCAGTCACCCAAGCTGCTAAATTAGAGACTAAACCCCAAGATTCTGCTAAAAGTGCAGCTACTGGTAAAGTGGATATAGCAGTTGCTGAGCAAACCTGGATAAGAGCGAGTGATAAATCAGGTGCAGTGGTTTTTGAGAGAATGTTAGCTGCAGGTAGTGTAGATAGTTTTGACGGTACGCCGCCATTTAATGTGCTTGTAGGTAATGTAAAAGGAACTAAGCTTACATTTTCAGGTAAGCTCGTAGATTTAACCGGCTACACTAAAAACAATGTTGCACGCGTTATTCTGGAGTAGTCCTTGAATTCATATCACCCTAACCAGCCGCGTAATACTTTGCAAGTGATGATAGGTCACGTGCCAGTTGGCGGTGGTTTACACGGTACCATCGTATCGCCAGTCGTGGTGCAAAGTATGACGAATACTGACACGGCAGATGCGCAAGCAACAATCCAGCAAGTATTTGAGTTATGGCAAGCGGGCAGTGAAGTGGTGCGTATCACGGTCAATTCGCCAGAAGCGGCGGCGCAAGTCGGCAATATACGTCGTGGCTTGGATGCCTTAGGTTGCAATGTGCCATTAGTCGGCGACTTTCATTACAACGGGCATAAGTTATTAGCACAATATCCAGATTGTGCGGAATCATTGGCTAAATACCGAATCAATCCTGGTAATGTCGGTAAAGGCTCTAAGCGTGATGAGCAATTCGCTGCGATGATAGAAGCCGCGGTGCAATATAAAAAATGCGTACGTATTGGCGTCAACTGGGGCAGTTTAGATCAAGCTAAAATGGCGCAGATGATGGATGATAATGCCAAGCTCGCTGAGCCTTTATCGTCAGATGCACTGATGCGCGAGGCACTCATACAGTCTGCCCTTGAAAGCGCGCAACAAGCGGTTGATATTGGCCTATCACCTAATCAAATTATCATTTCCTGCAAAGTCAGCAATGTACAGGATCTAGTCAAGGTTTACCGGGATTTGGCGGACCGTAGTGATTATCCGCTACATTTAGGTTTAACCGAGGCCGGTATGGGCTCAAAAGGCATAGTGGCTTCAACTGCTGCGCTAGCCTTGTTGTTACAGCAAGGCATTGGCAATACCATTCGAGTATCGTTAACTCCCGAGCCTAATGAGTCCCGTACTAAAGAAGTCATCGTCGCACAAGAGATTCTGCAAACGATGGGTATACGCTCGTTTACCCCCTTAGTGACCGCCTGTCCGGGCTGTGGCCGCACCACCTCGACTTACTTTCAAGAGTTAGCCATGCAGATTCAAAGCTATTTGCGTAATCAAATGCCAGTTTGGCGTAGTCAATACGCCGGTGTTGAGAATATGAGCGTGGCGGTGATGGGCTGTGTGGTCAATGGTCCTGGTGAGTCAAAGTTAGCCAATATCGGCATTAGCTTGCCTGGTACAGGTGAAACGCCAGTAGCGCCAGTGTTTGTGGATGGCGAGAAAACGGTAACGCTTAAAGGCGATAATATCGCACAGGAGTTTCAGGCGATTGTAGAAACTTATGTGCAGGCAAATTACGCTGAAGGTGGTAAGTTGCATCACCTACATCCACTTACTCCAATAAATAAAACAATTCCAATTAAAGCAATCGCATGATGGCAGAACAAGCAAACGAATCTGGATTTACTGAAACTTCAAAAGTAATCAATTCAGCTACAAAGAGCAAAGCGACAAAATTTCAAAGTATCAAGGGGTTTTACGATATCCTGCCTGAAGATACGCCATTGTGGTTTAGGTTGGAAGACACCGCGCGTCGCGTGCTTGCACAATACGGCTATAAAAATATCCGTATGCCATTGGTGGAGCCTACTGATTTGTTCGTGCGCTCTGTGGGCGAGCATACCGATATTGTCGAAAAAGAAATGTATGCTTGGGAAGATCATCTCAACGGTGACAAGTTAACGTTGCGTCCAGAAGGCACAGCAGGCTGTGTACGCGCTGTGATAGAGCATAACCTGACTTATAACGGACCGGTAAGGTTATGGTATAGCGGTGCGATGTTTAGACATGAAAACGTGCAAAAGGGCCGTCAGCGACAATTTCATCAAATTGGCGTTGAAGCGTTTGGTTTTGATACGCCTGCAGTAGATGCCGAGCAAATTATCTTGTTGGCTAGACTTTGGCGTGAATTGGGTCTTACGGATGTGCAATTGCAAATCAATAGCATCGGTGATGCGCATGAGCGTGTCGAGTACCGTCATATCTTAATCGCCTATTTCGAGCAGCATATGGAGCTGCTAGATGAGGATGCAAAACGACGTTTGCATACTAATCCGCTACGCATTCTGGATACTAAAAATCCTCGCATGCAAGCTATATGCGAAGCGGCACCTAAGCTGATAGATTGTTTAGGCGCTGCAACCCGTGCGCATTTTGATGGCCTGTGCAAGCTACTAGATGACGCTGGTGTTGCTTACCAAGTGAATGCAAGACTAGTCCGCGGTTTAGATTATTACAACCGTACTGTATTTGAGTGGGTAACCACTAAGCTTGGCGCACAGGGCACAATTGCCGGTGGAGGGCGTTACGATGCCTTAGTCGAGCGTTTAGGCGGCAACGCAACCCCGGCATGTGGCTTTGGTATAGGCTTGGAGCGTGTATATTTATTGATGCAGGAATATGGTGTTGCTGCTATTGATGCGCCAGATGTATATTTGGTGAATGTCGGTGAGCAAGCGGAAGCTGTTGCATTTGGTATTGCTGAACAGTTACGTAACGCGAATATTCAAGTAGTACTGCATGCTGGCGGCGGTAGTTTTAAAGCGCAAATGAAAAAGGCCGATAGAAGCCAAGCCAGGTTTGCATTGATACTTGGTGATGATGAAGTGGCGAATCAGCAAGTGACTTTGAAAGCGATGCAGGCTGAAACAAAAAGTGAGCAGATACAGTGCAATATTGCTGCGGCAATTGCCTATTTAACTCAAGCTAAAAAGTAATGTTTACTTAAAATATAAACTAGGCTTAATCTAATGAGTGAACAAAATAATTTATTTAAAGCCATGGCCGTGCTGGGTATTCTGCTTGCAATTGGCATGTCTGCAGCGGCTTTTATTTTAGGTGTGCAAGGTAAGCGGGCGGTCTCTGGGCAGCAATCCATTACTGTAAAAGGATTAGCGGAAAAGCCGATTAAGGCAGACAGTGCCGAGTGGCTATTAACGATAAACGTCAAGCAAGCGACTCAAGCCGCTGCACTAGAGACTTTAGTGATGGAGCGTAAAGTTGTGGAGGCCTTTTTATTAAAACAAGGCTTAACGGCAGATACTTGGACTACCGATGTCGAAATGTTGAATCCACATTACGATGAAGTTTTTGTAAAAGATACGCCGCGCCAAGTACAAAATGGTTTCGATGCTTATCAAACGATTCGGGTGGCGTCAAAAGATCTAAATAAGATCACTGTTGCAAACAAAGCATTACTGCAGCTACGTGTTGAGAATCACCCTGTCAGTGCCGGCGCACCATCTTATTTAGTGAGTAATTTGGAAAACATTAAAATGTCGCTGATTGCCGATGCTACCAAAAATGCACGTAGCCGCGCAACTGAGTTTGTGAAGCAAGATGGGGTAAAAGTCGGAGTAATGAAGTCAGCCTCGCAGGGTGCGTTTTATATATTGCCGGCAGGGGGTGCTGCTGGCGACGATAGCTATGGGGGCGTATACGACAAGTCAACTATCGATAAAATTGCACGCGTGGTCGTCACTATTGTGTATAACATTGAATAATAGAATGGCCGGCGATAATCCCATGGCATCTGCACCCAAACAAGCTTTGCTGCAGCTTGAGCATGTGAGTATCACGCCTAAAAAAACGCCAACACGCTTATTGGTCAATGATATTAGTTTTACCATAGAAGTAGGCAAAACAACGTGCGTAGTAGGCGAGTCAGGCAGTGGTAAAAGCT